>NZ_JBHXJQ010000009.1:0-172557 GCF_042722305.1 Microbacterium sp. NPDC058389 | reverse complement strand
GCAGTGAGACGCTCGGCGTCGCGGCCGACCGCGACGACGCGCGCGCCTGCCCCACGCAGGCCGCGCGCCGCCGCCAGGCCGCTCGCGCTCGTCGCCCCCGCGACGAGGACGAGCCGACCGGCGACCGCGGGATCAGGAGCTGGCACCCGTGATCCCGGCGGTGGACTCGATGACGGGCTTCATCTTCTTGTCGAGGGCCTCGAAGAACATCGACAGCGGGAACTCGTCGTCCATGACGGCATCCGTGTAGCCCTTCGGAGCACCTGCGAGGGTCTCGTCGGGCAGGCCACGGGCCCACGCTGACGCCGGGTTCGGCGTCAGCGTGCCGCGCACGAGGTCGTACGCCGCCAGCCAGTGCGCCGTCTTCGGGCGGTCGATCGACCGCCAGTACAGCTCGTCGATCGCGTCGCCCAGCGCGACGACCGCGGCCGGCACCTCTGCCCAGTCGAAGGCGAGGGCGGTGTCGGTCCAGTGCAGCACGTCGCGCTGGTGCAGCCACGCGAACAGCAGCTGGCCGCCGAGCCCGTCGTAGTTGCGCACACGCGTGCCGGTGATCGAGAACCGGAAGATGCGGTCGAAGATGACGGCGTACTGCACCAGCTTGGCGTGCTCGAGCATCTCGGCCTCGGATGCCGAAAGAACCGGTTCCTGAGCCTGTCGAAGGGCGCCGGCCTCGACGCGCGCCGTGAGCCGCTTCTCGATCTCGACGCACTCGCGGAACGCGGTGAGGTCGCAGCGCAGCTCTTCCAGCGAGTACAGGAAGTACGGCATGCGCTGCTTGATCATGAACGGGTCGAACGGCAGGTCGCCGCGCATGTGCGTGCGGTCGTGGATGATGTCCCACATCACGAACGTCTTCTCGGTGAGCTGCTGGTCGTCGAGCATGCGCGCGGCGTCCTCGGGCAGGTCGAGCTTCGTGATCTCGGCGGCGGCGCGCACGACGCGGCGGTAGCGGGCGGCCTCGCGGTCCTGGAAGATCGCGCCCCACGTGAACGTCGGGATCTCGCGCATCGCGACGGTCTCGGGGAACAGCACGGCGGAGTTCGTGTCGTAGCCCGGCGTGAAGTCGACGAAGCGCAGCGACACGAACAGCTTGTTGCCGTAGTCGCCGGCCTCGAGCTGCGCGATGAACTCCGGCCAGATCACCTCGACGAGCACGGCCTCGACGTGACGATCGCTCGACCCGTTCTGCGTGTACATCGGGAACACGACGAGGTGACGGATGCCGTCGACCCGGTGCTGCTGCGGCTGGAAGGCGTTCAGCGAGTCGAGGAAGTCCGGGATGCCGAACCCGGCGTCGGCCCAGCGCTCGAAGTCGCGGGCCGATGCGGCGAGGTACTCGGCGTCGTGCGGGAACGCGGGCGCGAGGGCGCGGATGCCGGCCACGATCTCGGCGACGTACGTGTGCGCGTCGGCGTGGGCGGAGGCATCCGGGATCGAGCCGTCCTTGATCTGGAGGGGCTGGATCGCGATCGCGGCTGCCTTCAGGCGCAGCCAGGCGTCGCTCGTCTCGGCCTGTGCAGCGTCCTCGACGACCTCGGGTTCGCCGACGATCGCCTTCGCGGTGTGAAGGGCGGTGCTGGACATGTGAACCTCCGATCCGTCAATGACAGGAAATATTCCGGTGAGAACCGGCTCTGATTGATATTCTTCCATGTGTGGAAGACGCTGTCGACTTGAGGATCATCGAAGAGGTCTCGCGCGACGGGCGCGCCACCCTGGCGCAGTTGTCGGAGAAGGCCGGGCTGTCGGTCTCGGCCGTGCAGGCGCGCCTGAAGCGCCTCGAGAGCAGCGGCGTGATCGCCGGATACCGCGCCGTCGTCGACGCCGAGGCGGTCGGCAAACCGCTCGCCGCGTTCGTCGAGATCACGCCCCTCGACCCCGCCCAGCCCGACAACGCCCCCGAGCTGCTGGAGCACCTCACCGAGATCGAGGCGTGTCATTCGATCGCCGGCGACGCGAGCTACATGCTGCTGGTGCGGGTCGCGACGCCCCGGCACCTCGAGAGCCTCATCCGCGACATCCGCGCGGCGGCGTCGGTCAACACGCGCACGACGGTCGTGCTGCAGACGTTCTACGAGAACCGGCCGCTGCTGCCGGCCTGATCCGGTGTCCGAAGGCATCGGTCGCTGAGCCTGTCGAAGGGCGCTTCGACAGGCTCAGCGACCCGGGGCGCTCAGTCGTGCTGGGGGAAACCCAGGTTGATGCCGCCGTGCGACGGGTCGAGCCAGCGCGACGTCACGGCCTTCTCGGCGGTGAAGAAGTCGAACCCGTGCGGGCCGTAGGCCTTGGCGTCGCCGAACAGCGAGGCCTTCCAGCCGCCGAAGGAGTGATAGGCGACCGGCACCGGGATCGGCACGTTGATGCCGATCATGCCGACCGTCGCCTCGCGCTGGAAGCGCCGGGCCGCGCCGCCGTCGTTCGTGAAGATCGCGGTGCCGTTGCCGTAGCGGCTGGCGTTGATGATGCCGAGGCCCTCTTCGTAGCCCGACACCCGCACGACCGACAGCACCGGACCGAAGATCTCGTCGCCGTACACCGATGACGACGTCGGCACCTTGTCGATGAGGGTTGGGCCGAGCCAGAAGCCGTTGGCATCGCCGTCGACCTCGATCCCACGGCCGTCGACGACGACCGAGGCGCCGTCGGAGCCGGCGACGTCGATGTACGAGGCCACCTTGTCGCGGTGCTGACCGGTGATGAGCGGCCCCATGTCCGTGCCGCGCCGGCCGTCGCCCACCTTCAGCCCGCCCATGCGCTCGGCGACCTTGGCGACGAAGGCGTCGGCGACCGAGTCCACGGCGAGCACGACCGAGATCGCCATGCAGCGTTCGCCCGCCGAGCCGAATCCGGCGTTCACGGCGGCATCGGCGGCGAGGTCGAGGTCGGCGTCGGGCAGCACCAGCATGTGGTTCTTCGCGCCGCCGAGGGCCTGCACACGCTTGCCCGCGCCGGTGGCCTTCTCGTACACGTACTTCGCGATCGGCGTCGAGCCGACGAACGAGATCGCCCGCACATCGGGGTGGTCCAGGAGCGCGTCGACCGCCTCCTTGTCGCCGTGGACGACGTTGAAGACCCCGTCGGGGAGCCCCGCCTCGGTGAGGAGCCCCGCCAGCCAGTTGGACGCCGTCGGGTCCTTCTCGGACGGCTTCAGCACGACCGCGTTGCCGGCGGCAAGCGCGATGGAGAAGAACCACAGCGGCACCATGGCGGGGAAGTTGAAGGGGCTGATGATCCCCACGACGCCGAGCGGCTGCCGCAGCGTGTACACGTCGATGCCGGTCGACACGTTCTCGGAGTACGCGCCCTTTGTCAGGTGACCGACACCGCACGCGAACTCGACGACCTCCATGCCGCGGGCGATCTCGCCGCGCGCGTCCGAGAGCACCTTGCCGTGCTCGGACGTGAGGATCTCGGCGAGCTCCTCCTTGCGCTCGTTGAGCAGCTCGCGGAACGCGAACAGCACCGACTGGCGCTTGGCGATCGAGGCGTCGCGCCACTGCGCCCACGCCGTCGACGCGGCATCCACCACGGCACCGACGTCCGCGGTCGAGGCGAACCGCACGTGCTTCTGCACGGTGCCGAGCGCGGGGTTGAACACCTGGCCGGAGCGCTCGGACACCCCCGCCCACGGTGCGCCGTTCACCCAGTGGTCCAGCACCGTGGTCTCGGTGCGGTCGATCGTGTCAGTCATCGTGTTCCTCCTTTGGAACCGCCCTCGTGAGGCGGGATGCACGCGTCATCGCTTCGACAGGCTCAGTGACCGTCGCCTTCGACGCTCGTCAAGGCTTCATCGTAGATCGCCATCGCCTGCTCCACCTCCGCGTCGGTCACGACGCAGGGCGGCACGACATGGATGCGGTTGTCGGCGGTGAAAGGGAGGAGCCCCCGCGCGACGAGCTCCTTCTTGAGCCGGCCGATGACGTCGGCGCCGACCGGTTCGCGCGTGTCGCGATCGGCGACGAGCTCGAGCGCCCAGAACACCCCCTCGCCCCGCACCTCGCCGATGAGCGGGTGCTTCTCCGCGAGCGCCCGCAGGCCCGGGCCGATGGCATCCACTCCCACACGGCGCGCGTTCTCGACGATGCCCTCGTTCTGCATCGCGTCGAGGGCGGCGACGATGGATGCCGCGGCCAGCGGATGACCGGAGTACGTGAGCCCGCCCGGAAAGACGCGGTCGTCGAAGGTCGCGGCGATCGGCGCCGAGATGATGACGCCGCCCACCGGCACGTAGCCGGAGTTCACGCCCTTGGCGAAGGTGATGAGGTCGGGCACCACGTCGTGGCCGTCGAACGCGAACCAGCGCCCGGTGCGCCCGAAGCCCGCCATCACCTCGTCGAGGATCAGCAGCAGACCGTACTTGTCGGCCAGTGCGCGGACGCCGGCGAGGTATCCGGGCGGCGGGACGATGACGCCCGCGGTGCCGGGGATCGACTCCAGCAGCAGCGCCGCGATCGTGGCGGGCCCCTCGGACTGGATGACGCGCTCGAGGTGGTGCAGGGCGCGCGCGCACTCCTCCTCGGGCGTCGTCGCCCAGAACTCGGTGCGGTACAGGTATGGGCCGAAGAAGTGCACGTGCCCGCGGGCGAACTGGTTCGGCATCCGCCGCCAGTCCCCGGTCGCGACGATGGCCGCCCCGGTGTTGCCGTGGTACGAGCGGTAGGTCGACAGGATCGTGTCGCGCCCGGTGTGCAGGCGCGCCATGCGGATGGCGTTCTCGATCGCGTCGGCGCCGCCGTTGGTGAAGAAGACCTTCGTGAAGCCCTCGGGGGCGTGCGACAAGATGCGCTCGGCGGCCCGGCCACGCGTGAGGTTCGCGGTCGCGGGGCCGATCGTCGCGAGCTCGGCCGCCTGCGCGCGGATCGCCTCGACGACGGCGGGATGCTGGTGCCCGATGTTGACGTTCACGAGCTGGCTCGAGAAGTCGAGCATGCGGCGGCCGGCGTGGTCCCACACCACGGTGCCCGACCCGCCGGCGATGACGGGGAGGTCGAGCCCCGCCTGCGCCGACCAGGAATGGAACACGTGCTCGCGGTCGAGCTCCTTCGCGAGGGCGTCGAGATCTTCGGTCATGTCGCAACGTTCCCTGTTCTGCGTCGTCGGGTCAACCCCCGGCCGTTGAGCGAGCGGAGCGAGACGAAACGCGTCCCGGCGAGAGGTCGCCGGTGGGCCCGAGGCGTTTCGTCTCGCTCCTTCGTCGCTCGCTCAACGACCGGATGAGGTCGGACTACTGACCGCCCTCGGTGAGGACGACGTCGATCGGCGTGTACTCGCCGCTCACCTCGACCCCTTCGGACTTCAGCTCGTCGAGCGCCTTCTGGATGTACTCATTGGAGTAGGCGCTGTCAGCGGGCTTCTGCGTGATGAGCTCGAGGTCGTCCTGGTTCTTGGCCGAAAGGGCGCCGTCGACCGTCTTGTCCCACGCGGCCTTGTCGATGAGGCCGAAGTCGGCGCCGGTCCAGATGAGCTTGTTGACCTCGTTCATCATCCACTGCTGGTGCACCGGGCCGACCGGGAAGGCCGCCTCGGCGGTCGAGGCGATGTCATAGACGATCGACGCCGACTCCTCGGCGTTGTCGCGCGCGTAGATCCAGCCCTTGGTGATCGCCTTGAGGAACCGGACGGCTGCGTCGGCATACGCCGGGTCGTTCTTCAGTCGCTCGGTGTCTGCCCAGATCGCGTCCTGGAGCATGGCGCCCTCGGTGTCCTCGTACGACACGACGTCGAAGTCCTCGGGCTGGTAGAGCTGTCCGGTGTCGGGGTTCTTCACCTCGAGGATCTGGGCCCACTCGTTGTAGGTCATCGCCTGGGCGGCGTCGACGTCGCGGTCCAGCAGTGCGTTCATCGAGAAGTCCTGCGTGGTGATCGAGACCGTCGTGGAGTCCAGGTCCTCGGCCGCCATCGCGGCGAAGATCTCCCATTCGTTGCCGAAGCCCCACGAGCCGATGCGCTTGCCCTCGAAGTCGGCGACCGACGTGATGCCGTCGCCCTTCCACGACACCTGCAGTGTGCCCGACTTCTGGAACACCTGCGCGATGTCGGTCAGTTCGACGCCGGTCGCCTCCAGCGTGCCCAGCACCTTCGGGACCCACGCGATCGCGAAGTCGACGTCGCCGTCCACGAGCGCGTCCTGCGGCACGATGTCGCCGCCTGAGGGGATGATCTCGACGTCGTCGAAGCCCTCCTCCTCGAAGTAGCCCTTCTCCTGTGCGACGTAGTAGCCGGCGAACTGGGCCTGCGGCAGCCACTGCAGCTGCAGCTTGAGGGAGGTGATCGGCTCGAAGTCGTCGCCGCCGCCCGTGTCGGAGGAGTCCGGTGATCCGGCGCAGGCGGCGAGTGCGAGGGCCGCGACGGTGAACATGGATGCCGCGAAGAGGCCCCGGCGCATGCCCGGGCCGCGCGAATGCTGCTGTGTCATTGCGTTCCTTTCGTGTGGTGCTGCTTTCCCCTTGAGGTCTGGTCGGTGCGGTCGTGCGCGCCCGTCGGCGGGTCGCGTCAGACCTGGGATCGTCGGGTGGCCAGGCGCTCCAGGAGCGAGGTCACGAGGTAGAACACGAGGCCGATGATGATGCCGCCGAGCACGTACGCCCAGGCGAGCGCGGCGCGACCGGACTTGGCGTACGTGGCGATCGCGGTGCCGATGCCGTCGGCCGGGCCGCCGAAGTACTCGGCGACGAGCGCGGCGATGACGGCGAGCGAGCTCGCGATGCGCAGGCCCGTCAGCAGGTAGGGGAGCGCCGTCGGGAGAGTGAGGAAGCGGAAGGTCTGCCATCCCGATGCCGCGGACGCGCGCAGCACGTCGCGGTGCACGGGCCGGGTCTGCCGGAGGCCTCGCAGCACGTTGACGAACACCGGGATGAAGGCGGCGATGGTGGCGACCGCCTGCCGGCCGAACTGGCTCGACGCGCCGAACATCGTGTTGAGGATCGGCGTGATCGCGACGATGGGGATGACGGCGAGGGCGGCGACCAGCGGTGCGAGCATGCCGTCGATCGGCCGCGCCGCGGCCGCGAGCCCGGCGAAGAGCATCGCAAGGAGCGACCCGATCACGAGGCCGATGAGGGCGTTGGTGGCGGTGATCGCCATGTCCTGCGCGATGATCGGCCACCGCTTGACGAACTCCTCGAGGATCGCGAACGGGCTCGGAAGCATGCGCGGCGCGGTGCCGAGCACATCGACCCACAACCACCACAGGATCACGATGAGCGCACCGACGACGACCGGCGCGACCCACCGCAGCCACCCGGGCAGGCGACGCTCGCCGGACGCCGTGGCGACCGCGCGGCTCGCGCCCGGGAAGGTCGTTGTGGCGGTGTCCGTCATGACTCGCTCGCCCTCGTGACGGGTGCGCCGTGGAGGGCTTCGCGCACCGCGGTGACGCGATCGAAGAACTCGGGCGCCTCGCGCAGCTCCTCGGAGCGGTCGGTGCCGAGGTCGACCTCGATGACGTCGGTGATGCGACCCGGGCGGGGGCTCATGACGACCACGCGGTCCGACAGGAACACCGCCTCGGGGATCGAGTGCGTGACGAACACGACGGCGGCCTCCGTCTCGGCGGCGATGCGGGTGAGCTCGGTCTGCAGCCGCTCGCGCGTCATCTCGTCGAGCGCGCCGAACGGCTCGTCCATGAGCAGCAGCTTCGGGCGCGCTGCGAGGGCACGGGCGATGGCCACCCGCTGCTGCATGCCGCCGGACAGCTGGTCGGGGTACCGATCGACGAACTCGGTGAGGCCGACGAGCTCGGCGAGCTCGGCCACGCGTGCCGCCCGCTCCGCTTTGCCGGTGCCGTGGAGCTCGAGGGGGAGCGCCATGTTGGCGCCCACGGTGCGCCAGGGCAGGAGCCCCGCCTGCTGGAACGCGATGCCGTAGTCCTGGTCTGCGCGGGCGCGCTTCGCCGGCTTGCCGAAGATCTCCAGCGAGCCGGTCGTCGCCTGATCGAGGTCGGCGATGAGCCGCAGCAGCGTCGACTTGCCGCACCCTGACGGCCCGATGAGGGCCACGAACTCTCCCGCCGCGACCTCGAGGTCGACGTCTGACAGGGCGGCGACGTCGCCGGTCTTCGTGGCGAACACCTTGCTCACGCCCGCGGCTCGCACGGCCGGGCTCGGTCCCTGAGCTTGTCGAAGGGGAGCTGCGCCGGGGCTCTTCGGTTCGACGGGCTCACCGGCCGGACTGTGCGTCATGTCGCCTCTCCTCTGCGGTAGTTGGCCAGCCCGAGCCCGATGAGGGCGACGGAGCCGGCGGCGATGAGTCCGAGCGCGATCGAGCCGAACGTCGGCCCCCACGGGGCGGCGGGGTCGCTGGAGGCCTGCCCGGCGAGCTGGATGAGCATGCGGCCGATGCCGCCGCGCATGCCGATCGACACCTCGGCGACGACCGCGCCGAGCACGGCGTTCGCGGCCGCGAGCCGCAGCGCGGGCAGCAGGTGCGGCACCGCGGCAGGCAGACGCAGCCGCACGAGCGTCGGCCAGTAGCCGGCGGCGTAGCTGCGCATGAGGTCCAGGTGGATGCGATCGGGCGAGGCGAGGCCGCGCAGCATGCCGATCGCCACGGGGAAGAAGGCGAGGTACGACGCGATCACCGCCACCGACAGCCACTGCGGCCACGTGCCGCCGCCCCGGTCGATCTGATTGCCGATCGCGTTGACGACGGGCGCGAAGGCGATGAGCGGCACGATCTGGCTCACGACGATCCAGGGGAGCAGACCCCACTCCAGCAGCTGCCACCGCTGCATGACGAGTCCGAGCGCCGCGCCGACGACGACGCCGATCAGCCACCCGATCGCGGCGATGCCGAGCGTCACGAGCGCCGCGCTGGCCACCGACACCCACAGCGGAGGGGTGTCGCCGCCGCTGGTCGGGGCGAACAGCCGCGCCACCATGTCCCACACGTGCGGCATGGCCCGGTCGTGGGTGCGCGGCAGGATCATGACGCCCGTCCCCGCCTGGCCCTGCACCGCCCCGATCACGACGCCCTCGGCGGGCCCCAGGAACTTGTACAGCTCCCACAGCGCGAGCACCGCCAGCACGCCGAGTGCCCCCCAGGCCGCCGCGACCCAGCCGCGCAGCTCGTGCTGACGGCGGGCGGACCACCGCACCGGCCTCATGCGCGCGCCGCCGTCACCGGCTCAGGCCTTCGCCGTCAGGTGGGTCTGCAGAGCCGGGATGACGGTCTCGCCGTAGACGCGCAGGGTCTCTTCCTTGTTGTCGTGCTGCAGGTATCCGGCGAACTGCGTCACGCCGAGCTCGCGCAGCGCCTGCAGCTTGGCGATGTGATCGGATGCCGTCCCGAGGATGCAGAAGCGGTCCACGATGTCGTCGGGCACGAAGTCGACGTGGTCGTTCTCGGCCCTCCCGTGGGTGTTGTAGTCGTAGCCGCTGCGGCGTTCGATGTAGTCGGTGAGCGACTCGGGCACGCCCTCGCCGTGATGGCCGTACTTGGCGACGATGTCGGCCACATGGTTGCCCACCATGCCGCCGAACCAGCGGCACTGGTCGCGCATATGCTCCCAGTCGTCGCCGATGTACATCGGCGCGGCGACGCAGATGGCGAGCGACTCGGGGTCGCGGCCGGCGGCGGCCGCGGCATCCTTCACCGTCTTGATCATCCAGGCGGCGATGTCGAGGTCGGCGAGCTGCAGGATGTAGCCGTCGGCGACCTCGCCCGTCAACTGCAGCGCCATCGGCCCGTATGCGGCGACCCACACGTCGAGCTCGGAGCCGCGGCTCCACGGGAACTGCAGGAGCGAGCCGTGGTACTCGACGGGCCGCGAGTTCGCGAGCTCGCGGATGACGTGGATCGACTCGCGCAGCTCGGCCATCGTCGTCGGCTTGCCGTTGGTGACGCGCACCGCGGAGTCGCCGCGCCCGATGCCGCAGATCGTGCGGTTGCCGTACATCTCGTTGAGCGTGGCGAACACGGATGCCGTGACCGTCCAGTCCCGGGTCGCCGGGTTCGTCACGAACGGACCGACGACGACCCGGTTCGTGGCGCCCAGGATCGCCGAGTGGATGACGTACGGCTCCTCCCACAGCAGGTGCGAGTCGAAGGTCCAGACGTGGCTGAACCCGTGCGCCTCGGCGAGCGTGGCGAGCTGCACGGTGCGTGCCGCGGGCGGGTTGGTCTGCAGGACGACGCCGAAGTCCATGGGGTCCCCTTAGATCAGGTACTGCGAGAGGCCGCGTTTGAGGAATCGGCCGTCGCCCTTGGCGCCGAGGTACTGGCCGCCGTCGACGACGACCTTGCCGCGCGAGATGACGGTGTCGACGTGGCCGTCGATCTCGAAGCCCTCCCACGCGGAGTGGTCCATGTTCATGTGGTGGGTCCTGCCCTCGCCGAACCCGATGGAGGTGTGGCCGTTCGGGTCGTACACGACGACGTCACCGTCGGCGCCGGGCTGGATCACGCCCTTGCGGCCGTACAGACCGAACATGCGCGCCGGCGTGGTCGAGGTCAGCTCCACCCAGCGCTCCAGCGTGATCTTGCCGGTCACGACGCCCTGATACATGAGGTCCATGCGGTGCTCGACCGAGCCGATGCCGTTCGGGATGGCGCGGAAGTCGTCGAGGCCGAGGTCCTTCTGGCCCTTCATGCAGAACGGGCAGTGGTCGGTGGACACCATCTGGATGTCGTTGGTGCGCAGCGCCTGCCACATGTGGTGCTGGTGCCCCTCGGCGCGGCTGCGCAGCGGTGTCGAGCACACCCACTTGGCGCCCTCGAACTGCCCCCATTCCTCGCTGAACGCGCCGAGCTGCTCCTCGAGCGACAGGTAGAGGTACTGCGGGCAGGTCTCGCCGAACACGTTCCAGCCCTGATCCCGCGCCCACGCCAGCTGGTCCACCGCCTGCTTGGCGCTGACGTGCACGACGTACAGCGGGGCGCCGGTGAGGTTCGCGAGCATGATCGCGCGGTGCGTGGCCTCCTCCTCCATCTGCCACGCGCGGGCGATGCCGTGGTAGTACGGCGCCTTCTTGCCGGCATCCGCCAGCTGCTGGGCGAGCACGTCGATCGCCGGGCCGTTCTCGGCGTGCATCATCGTGAGCAGGCCGGTCTCGTGCGAGACCTGCATGGCCTTGAGCACCTGTGCGTCGTCGGAGTAGAAGACGCCCGGGTACGCCATGAAGAGCTTGAAGCTCGTGATGCCCTCGTCGACCAGCCCTCGCATCGCCGCGAGCGAGTCGTCGTCGACGCCGCCGACGATCTGGTGGAAGCCGTAGTCGATCGCGCAGTTGCCCGCGGCCTTCTCGTGCCAGGCGGCCAGGCCGTCCTGCACGCGCTCGCCGTAGCGCTGCACCGCGAAGTCGATGATCGACGTGGTGCCGCCCCAGGCTGCTGCGCGCGTGCCGGTCTCGAACGTGTCGGAGGCCTCGGTGCCGCCGAACGGCAGCTGCATGTGCGTGTGCGCGTCGATGCCGCCCGGGATCACGTACTTGCCGGTCGCGTCGACGACGGTGTCGACGGATGCCGCGAGGTCGGTGCCGAGCAGCTGCGACCCGGGCGCGAGCACCGCCGCGATGGTCTCGCCGTCGATGAGCACGTCGGCCTCGCCACGGCCGGTCGCCGAGACGACCGTGCCGCCGGTGATGAGTGTCGTTGTCATGTCAATCCTCCGGTCGCTGAGCCTGTCGAAGCGTCACGGCTTCGCGATCCGGGTGTACGAGTCGGGCCGGCGGTCCCGGTAGAACTGCCAGTCGTCGCGCATCTCGCGCACCATGTCGAGGTCGAGGTCGCGCACCAGCAGCTCCTCGTGCTCGCCCGAGCCGCGCTCGCCGACGAAGTTGCCCCGCGGGTCGATCACCTGGCTCGTGCCGTAGAAGTCGACGGCGAGGTCGCCGTACTCGTTGTCCTCGCGGCCGACCCGGTTCGGCTGCAGCACGAAGTAGCCGTTGGCGACGGCGGCGGCGGGTCCCTCGACCTCCCACAGCCGGTTCGAGAGCCCGGGCTTGGTGGCGTTCGGGTTGAAGACGATGTGCGCGTCGTTCAGGCCCAGCTCGCGCCACCCTTCGGGGAAGTGGCGGTCGTAGCAGATGTACATGCCGACCCGGCCGACCGCCGTGTCGAAGACGGGGTACCCGAGGTTGCCGGGACGGAAGTAGAACTTCTCCCAGAACCGGTCGAGGTGGGGCAGGTGGTGCTTGCGGTACTTGCCGAGGATCGTGCCGTCCGCGTCGACCAGCACGGCGGTGTTGTAGTACACGCCGGTCTCGGCCTCTTCGTAGATCGGCAGCACCATGACGGTCCCGAGCTCCTTGGCGAGCGCCGCGAAGCGCTGCACGATGGGGCCGTCGGCCGATTCGGCGAAGCGGTAGTACTTCTTGTCCTGCGTGATCCCGAAGTACGGGCCGTAGAACAGCTCCTGGAAGCACACCACCTGCGCGCCCTGGGCCGCGGCATCCCTCGCGAAGCCCTCGTGCTTGTCGAGCATCGACTGCTTGTCGCCCGTCCAGGTGGTCTGCGAGATGGCTGCGCGTACCGTCGTCATTCGTCTCTCCGTTCCTGAGCGAGGCGGTGCTCGCTGCGGTCCCTCGGGTGGAGGACCGACGGGGTTCGATCGGGCGAGCACCCCTGCTGCCTGATCCTGTCGACTCGACGTTTCCCGTCGGTTTCGGCCTGTGACGCGACAGTAAAGCCTCGCCGGGTGCGGCGCAATGGTCGGCCCAGCAGACCTTTCCGCGCGAGCATCCGCCGCTGCGGATACATCGGGCGAGGGATGCCGCGGCCCGCTGGTTACAGCCCGCGACGGATGCCGGCCGCCCCGTTCCTCACGTACCGTGAGACGGTGTTCCGCCGCCTGAGGACGTACCAGCTCGTCGTCGACAGCTCGATCGCGCTCGCCTTCTTCGTGATCGCGTGGCCGATCGAGACGGTGCTGGCGGCCGGCGCCTTCGGGGTGGAGTACGCGCTCGGCTCTGCGGGCCACGTGGTGTTCGGCGGCCTCATCGCGGCGCTGTTCTCCTTCGCGCTGGCGGTGCGCCGCTTGTCGCCGCCGATCGCGCTGGGTCTCGCGTGGGCGGGAGCGCTCGTGCAGATGGGACTCGGCCGGCCGCCGAGCTTCAGCGACGTGGCGATCTTCGGCGTCCTCTACGCCACGGCCGCCTACGGATCGCGCATCGTGTACTGGGCCGGGTTCGCCTCCGCGCTCGTCGGCGCCCTCGTGATCACCGTGTACCTCTTCGCCGGCCCCTCGTTCGCGGGCGGTGGGCTGACGTGGCAGACCCTGCCGCTGGCGCTCGTCCTGCTCGTGGCCGCGGCCTTCGCGCTCGGGCTGTCGTGGACGATCGGCGCCCTCGTGCGCTCCGCCGTCCGCACGCGCGAGACCCGCGTCGCGCAGCAGCGGGCCGAGGCCGAGACGGTGGCCGAGCAGGAGCGTGTGCGCATCGCCCGCGACATGCACGACGTCGTGGCGCACTCGCTCGCGGTCGTGATCGCGCAGGCCGACGGGGCGCGGTATGCGGCGGCGGCGGATCCGGCGGTCGCGACCGAGGCCCTCGCCACGATCTCGACCACTGCCCGCTCGGCGCTCGCCGACGTGCGCCTCCTCCTCGGCCAGCTGCGCCATCGCCAGGGCGACGGGCCGCAGCCGACGATCGCCGATCTGGAGGAGGTGTACGCCCAGGTGCGGGCGGCCGGCGTGCCGCTGCGGGTCGACGTGGACCCGGTGCCGCCGGGCGAGCCGCCGGCCGCGGTGCAGCTCGCGGTGTACCGCATCCTGCAGGAGGCCCTCACCAATGCGCTGCGGCACGGCGCACCCGGCGGAGCCGTCGAGGTCCGCCTCGCCTGGCTGCCCGATCGTGTCGAGCTCTCGGTGCGCAATCCGGCGGCTGCCACCACCGCAGCTCCCGCTCCCCGGCCGGGGCACGGCCTGATCGGCATGCGCGAGCGCGCACAGCTGGCCGGCGGGCGTCTCGACGCCGGGGCGGAGGGCGCCGCGTTCGTCGTCAGGGCGACCATTCCGATCGGAGGACCCGCATGATCCGCGTCGCACTCGTCGACGACCAGGCGCTGTTCCGCGCCGGCATCCGCATGCTCGTCGACTCGCAGCCCGACCTCGAGGTCGTGGGCGAGGCGTCCGACGGTCGTGAGGGCGTGCAGGTGGTGCGGGCGACTGCGCCCGACGTCGTGCTGATGGACATCCGCATGCCGGTCATGGATGGGCTCGCGGCGACGGCCGAGCTGCTGTCGGACCCCGAGCCGCCGCGCATCGTGATGCTCACGACGTTCGACCTCGACGAGGCCGCGGCGCGCGCGATCCGGCAGGGCGCGAGCGGGTTCCTGCTCAAGGACGCCGATCCCGAGTTCCTGCTCGCGGCGATCCGCACCGTGCACGCCGGGTCCGCCGTGATCGCGGCATCCGCCACCCGCGAGCTGTTCGAGAGGTTCGCGGATGCCGCGCCCCGGCCGGTGCCGCCCGCCTACGGGGAGCTCACCGAGCGTGAGCGCGAGATCTTCGCCCTGGCCGCGCGGGGTCTCTCCAACGCCGAGATCGCGGCGCGCGAGTTCCTGTCCGAGGCCACCGTGAAGACGCACATCAGCCGCATCCTCACGAAGCTGGGACTGCGCGATCGCGTGCAGCTGGTGGTGTTCGCGTTCGAGCACGACCTCGCGTAGCCGGGTGTCGGCGCCGGGCGGCAGAATCGGCGCATGGAACTGCAGTTGAGCATGGTCGTGCTCGAAGTGGCCGATCTGGAGGCATCCCTTCGCTTCTACCGGCGCCTGGGGCTCGACATCCCCGAGGGCGCAGCCGGCGGGCGACCCGTGGTCGCGCATCGGATGGGCAGCGGCGTCACCCTGCTGATCACGACGTCCTTCGCGTCGGTCTACGACCCGACGTGGTCGCGCCCGGTCGGCGGCGGGTACTCGCAGATGCTGGAGTTCTACGTGGGAGAGGATGCCGTCGTCGACAGCCGCTGGGCCGAGCTGGTCGACGCCGGCTACGTCGGGCGCATGCCTCCGACGCAGACCTTCGGCCCGTACGCGGCGATCGTCGAGGATCCCGACGGGAACGTCATCCTGCTGACCTCGGACGAGGCGGCATCGCCCGACGCGTGAGGGGTACTTGCGTGATGAAAGCACCCGGCGCTACGCTCGCGCTCGGGGAGAACTTTCATCACGCAAGCAGGATGCCAAGGAGCAGGTCATGTCGGAGAACTACACCACCACCATCACCGTCGCCGCGACGCCGCAGCAGGCGTTCGACGCGATCAACGACGTCGCGGGCTGGTGGGGGCGCATCACCGGCACCACCACCGCGGTCGGCGACGAGTTCGTCTACGTCGTGCCGGGCCTGCACTACTCCGGGTTCCGCATCGCGGCGCTCGAGCCGGGGCGCCTCGTCGAATGGTTCGTGACGGGCAGCTACCTGGACTTCGTCGACGACCACCAGGAGTGGAACGGCACGACCGTGCGGTTCGAGATCGCCGGCAGGGACGAGGGCACCGCCGTCGTCTTCACGCACGAGGGCCTCGCGACCGACGTACCCTGCTACGACACGTGCGCCAACGCGTGGAACCTGTTCGTCAACCACAGCCTCAAGGCGTTCATCGAGACGGGCACCGGCATGCCGTACGAGTTCCGCGGCGACGAGCAGCTGCTGCCGCACGAGCACGAGGCGCTGCACGAGGGCATCGCCGACGCGCTCGCGAACGGCTGAGCGGATCATCCTCGCGATGTAGCGGGATGCCACTCCCGGCCGACGCGCGGGGACCCTGGTGGTCCATACCGTCGGAGGCATGGAACTCTCATCGACCGATCTGGGCCTCGCCGCCCGGGTGCAGCAGCTCACCAAGACCTATGGCGCCGGCGAGAGCACGGTCCACGCGCTCGACGGGGTGAGCGTCGGCATCCGCCGAGGCGAGTTCACCGCGATCATGGGCCCGTCGGGCTCGGGCAAGTCGACGCTCATGCACATCATGGCGGGGCTCGACGCGCCCAGCTCGGGCCGCGCGTGGATCGGCGACACCGACATCACGGGTCTCTCGGACCTCGAGCTCACGATCCTGCGGCGGCGCCGCGTCGGCTTCGTCTTCCAGGCGTTCAACCTGGTGCCCACTCTCGATGCGCTCGGCAACATCATGCTGCCCTTCGACCTCGACGGACGTCGGCCGACGGCCCTGGAGCGCGCCCGCATCGACGGACTCGTCGAGCGTCTGGGGCTCACGGCCCGACTCGGCCACCGGCCGCACCAGCTGTCGGGCGGGCAGCAGCAGCGGGTGGCGATCGCCCGCGCGCTGGCAACGGCGCCCGACCTGGTGTTCGCCGACGAGCCGACGGGCAACCTCGACTCGCGCTCGGGGCGCGAGGTGCTCGCTCTCCTGGCCACCGCGACGCGGGAGCACGGACAGTCGATCGCCATGGTCACCCACGATCCCGTGGCAGCCTCGCACGCCGACCGCGTGCTGTTCCTCGGCGACGGCCGCATCGTGGCCGACAAGGCCCGCCAGAGCGCCGAGGAGATCTCGGCGTACATGCTGGCGTCCGAGCTCGGCACCGCGGCGCCCACCACGGCCCTCCCGGTCGCGCAGGTGGCGTCATGACCGCGCTCGTCGAGACCCCTGCCGAGATGATGCCGGGGACGACGGCATCCACCGCGATCCGCCGCACTCCGCCGCTGCCGTGGCTGCGCGAGCGCGGCATGGGCGGAAGCATCCTGGTCGCGGCGATCTCGAGCGCGTTCGGCGCGATCCTGCTGAGCGCGACCGGATTCATCGGCGCGATGCTGCGGGCGAACCCGTACATCGGCGACAGCGAGACCCTCGCCGCGGTGCTCGTCATCATGAGCTTCCTGCTGATCGGGGTCGCGGTGTACGTCGCGTCGATCGTGACGGCCAACACGTTCGCCACGGTCATCGCCGGACGCACGCGCCGCATCGCGCTGCTGCGCCTCATCGGGGCGTCGGCGCGGTCGCAGCGCGAGGAGGTCGGCCGGCAGGGTCTCGTCGTGGGCGTGATCGGCGCGGGCATCGGTCTCGCCAGCGGCACGCTGGCGTCGTGGGCGGCCGTCGTGCTGGCGACCCGGCTGCTCGGGCTCGACGGCGTGGACTACGCCGTCCTGCAGCCGGTGCTCGTCATCCCCGCGGTCGTGGTCGCGCTCACGACCTGGGCCGCGGCGTGGGCGGGTTCGCGACGTGTGCTGACGGTGACGCCGCTGCAGGCGCTCGGCGGTTCGGTCGAGGCCTCCCACGACGCGGTCGCGCGGCGCGGCGGACGCAACGGCGTCGCGATCACGCTCTTCGCGATCGGCGCCGCGCTGCTGGCCGGCGGCATCGTGCTCGGGCTGCTGTCGCCGCTCGGCGTGGTCGTGGCGTTCTTCGGCGGGGTGTTCTCGTTCACCGGACTCGCCCTCGGTGCGACCCTCGTGATGCCGCCCGTGCTGCGCCTCGTGGGGCACCTGTTCGGGCAGTCGGCGACCGCTCGCCTGGCGGCGGAGAACGCGCTGCGCTACCCGGAGCGCTCGAGCCGGATGGCGATCGGCGTGGTCATGGGCGTCACGCTCGTGACGATGTTCGCCGTCGCGCTGGAGACCGTGAAGGCCGTCATGATCGCGTCCGGCGACGGCGAGGCTCCCGCCGAGATGACGACGCTCGTCGACACGTTCGCCGCCATCATGATGGGCCTCGTCGCGGTGTCGGCCGTGATCGCGGCCGTGGGCCTGGTCAATCTGCTCACTATCGGCGTCGTGCAGCGCCGCCGCGAGCTCGGTCTGCTGCGTGCCCTCGGCGTGTCGACCGGCCAGGTGCGCCGCATGGTGCTGCTGGAGGCCGCGCACATCACCATCGCCGCGACCGTCACGGGGCTCGTGCTCGGCATCGCGTACGGCTGGGCAGGGGCGCAGTCGCTGCTCGGCTCGGTGGCGGTGCCGCCGTCGTGGTCGGCGCCGACGCTCGTGGCGCCGGCCGTGCCCTGGCTGCCGGTCGTGATCATCGTGGGCGCGACCGCCGTGCTGACCCTCGTCGCCGCCGTCGTCCCGACGCGGCTCGCCACCCGAGTGGCGCCGGTCGAGGCGCTCGCCGACTGAGGCGGGCCCCAGGGATGCCGCGGTGCAGGCTTCGCGCCGCGGCATCCCCTCGTCCACGTCCGTCGACGGCGTCAGGGCTTCGGCGGCACCAGCCGGAACGGGCCGCCCACCGCGACATCGGCCTCGACCTCGAGGTAGTCCGCGGACTTGTGGGTGTCGTCGTCGCTGGAGTACAGGTCCGAGACCTCCTTCAGCGCGGTCACCAGGTTGTCCTGGGGGACGGCCGTGTCGACGGCCTTGCCGTGCACGCCCTGGCGCGTCGACATGAGCGCCGTGAGCCGGGGGAGTCCCTCGGGACGGTCCTTCCACAGGCTCCACAGCGTGCGGGGGGTCGCGTTGCGACTGCCGTGATGGCCGACCTTGTAGAGGTCGATCGTCGCTAGCTTGGCGCGCAGCTCCGGCTCCTTCGCGAAGCGCTTGAGCGTGTGCTGCCAGTTCTCGATCTGCGCGTCGCCCGGGAACAGCAGCGACAGCTCGCCGAACTCGAACAGCAGCAGCAGGCTCGTGTTGTTCAGGGCGTCGTCGAGGTTGCGCACCAGGCGCAGCAGCGAGTGCGTGCGCTGGGCCTTGAGGTTGTCGATCAGCCACCGTACCGGCCCCGGACCGACCGGCACGCTGTCGGACGGCTCTTCGCCGTCCTCGTCGGCCTCGCCCGCCTCCGACGCCGCGACCGAGGTCGACAGCGCGAGCGACGCGTCCAGCGCGGTCAGCCAGTACTCGTCGTCATCGGCGGCCTGCCGCGTGACGTCGGGCTCCTGCTCGGGCGTCGGCGGGCCGAGCACCGTCGTCACGAGCCCGGGCACGAGGTCGGCGAGACCGGCGTCGGCCCCGGTGTACAGGTACCGCCCGCGCTGTCCGGCGGACAGCTCGTCGAGCAGCGCGACGGCGTCGGCGTTCTTCAGCTGCTCCTCGGCGGCCGCGGCGACCAGCTTGTCGTGCGCGGCGAGACCCGCCAGCGCCCCGGCATGCTCCTGGGCGGCGCCGAGCAGCCGTGCGTAGCGGACGGATGCCGGTCCCACGGGGCCGCCCGCCCCGGCGGCCTCCGCGGGCGGCGGGGCGGCCAGGGCGGGCGCGCCCGGCGCGCCCGCCGGACCCGGGGCGTCCGGCGCCAGCGCGGGATCCTCGGTCCACGACCTCAGGACGACCTTCGGCGCGAGCCGGCGCAGGATCTCGGCGCCCGCGTCGACCTCGAAGCCGCGCAGGTGATCGCGGTGGCGGTGCGTGACGGCGAGCACGTCGAGCACGCCGTGGGTGTGCTGCTCGATGAGCGCCGCGACATCGGCCATGCGGCCGCGGGCGAAGCCCTTGCGCGGCGAATGGCTCGTGCCGTAGTCGATCAGGATGTGGCGTTCGGCGCGGCCGTCGGCGAGAGGCTCGTCGTACTCGGCAGAGATGAGGAGGCAGTCGCCGAACCCCACCTGGTACATGCGGACGCGGACGCGGGCTGGAGTGTTCACCATGCCTCCCCGGAACTGAGATCTGTGCTGTGGAGCGCGGCGAACGCCTGCCCGCGCGAGCGGCCCTCCGAGAACCCGAGCCCGCCCTTGGTGTCGCGGCGGCCCGTGCTGTCGAGGTACGCGAGGCGGCGGACCTGGCGCCGCCAGTCGTCGATGCGCTTGTAGACGTGCAGCTTCAGGCGGCCGAACTGGTCGAAGACCAGGGTCCCGCCGCCGAAGAACTGCACGCGGGTGTCATGGTCGATCCCTTCGGGCAGGGGCAGCTCGGACTCGCGCGCGAACTCGCCCGCCGTCATGTCGATCATCTGCACGTAGGTGGCGACGGACTCGGGCACGATGAGCCCGTCGGGTCCGATGCGCTGCGTCGGCAGCACCGATTCGACGATCGTGTAGAAGCGGGTGCTGACTCCGAGCCGCGGGGCGTTCTGCCACAGGAACCGGAACACCTCGTCGCGGTCGCTGCGCAGGCTCGCATAGTTGATGCCGAGGTAGCGGGGCGTCAGCTCCGCCTCGAGGACGTCCGCGTTCCGATCGGGACGATGGATGCCGGCGGCCTCGAACCGCTGGGCCAGCATGTCGCGATACCCGAGGTCGTCGTCGGGCACGACCTCGGCATCGGCCAGCAGGACGGCATCCAGCAGATCCCCGAACTCGAACTCCACGGGAGGCAGGTAGTCGAGGCCCCGGATGAGCATCGTGAGCAGCTGGGATGCCGCCTTGACCCCCTCCTCGGCGGCGCGGGCGCGGTCGACCGTCACGTCCTTCGCCTTCGAGCCCGGCCGCGAGAACAGCGCCTGCAGGCGGGTCCACCAGATGTCGATGAGCACGTCGAGCACGACGGCGACGAGCACCTCGCCGCGGCGGTGCGGTTCGTCGTACAGCCGCAGCTCCGCCCAGTCCTCGGGCGGCGGCTTCAGCGCCGATGCGCGCAGCGCGCCGCGGCCCTGTGTGAGCGTCCGGCCGATCTGCTCGGCGACACCGGTGAGCACGCCGTGACGCAGGCGGCCGGGCTCGACCCGGTCGCGCGAGATGCGGCCGTCCTTGTCGGCGCGGCCCAGTGCCTGTTCGACGACAGGCCGCATCGAGAACACCGACAGCAGCGCCACGATGTCGGCGAAGCCTTCGTGGAACGCGGCCTGGTCGGGCAGGCTCGGCTCGAGGAACCGGTGACGCAGCCCGTCCAGCACAGCGTGCGTGGTCTCGTGCACGACGACGTCGTGGCTGAGGCAGGTGTACACCGGGCGGCGGCCGGGGACGCTCGCCGGCACGTAGCCGAACAGCAGCGCGTGGTCGTCGTCGGAGTAGAACGCGTTGGCCTCGGCGAACGCGTGCGGCACGAGGTAGAGATGGTGCCCCTCGAACCCCCACGACAGCCGACGTCCGAGCGCCGACTCGAATGTCGCGAGCGTGCGCGCGGCGGTCGCGTACACGTGCTGGGCGTGGAACGCCTTGTCGTCGAGCAGCTCGTCGTCGTCGGCGTCGGCGAACACGTCATCGTCGGCGATCCCCGGATGCTTCAGGTACTCGCCGGTCGCGGTGTCGAAGTCGACCACGTGCAGCCGCGCCCCTCGGGGACCGTCCTCCATGCGGGACCACGGCACCTTCACCTTCGCGGTGAGGATGCGCCGGTCGTCGCCCTTCACGGCAGGGTCCTGCGCGATGAGCCGCAGGGTCACGTGCGTGCGCGGCTGACCTTCGGGCTCATAGCCGGTGATCTCGGACATCTCGGTCGTCTCTCTCACATCATCCGGGAACCGACGACGTCCAGCCGCCGAGGAAGCTCTCGCCCATCCGGTTCTCCTGCCCGCGCAGCACCGGGTGCTGCTCGTGTGCGGCGAGGTCGTGCACGCGCGTGGTGAGCGTGGAGTGCAGCGCCTGATGGGTGATCGTGAAGTTGCTGGCGTTCACCGTGTCGAGGAGCGCCTTGGTGAGGAAGCCGTGGTCGCTCGTCTCGCCGGCGTACTCGTCCCAGCGGGACGCGGCGAGCAGCGTCGCCTTGGCCGAGGGCACGAACTCCCGGTTGGCCGCCTCGGTGTAGCAGACCGTGGCGGGCGGCGCCGCCTGCACCTGATGCACGTTGTTGCTGAGGGTCGCGATGTCGGGCAGCACGATCCCCATCGGGATCACGGTCTTCATGGCGCCGGTGACGGTCGCGATGAACTCCTGCGACAGGGCGATCGTGCGCACCGATCCGGTCGGCTCGGCCGGGTCGACCATGCCGCCCGAGTGGCAGCTGTCGAGGATCACGGTGAAGTTGACCTCGCTCGGCCGCAGCTGATCGGCGGCCTGGCGCAGCTCCCAGTCGGTGATGAACTGACCCGAGTACGGGATGATCGTCTGGTAGAAGACGCCCGCCGCTCCGCCGGGGTGCAGGCCGCCGTGGCCCGCGTAGTAGAAGCACGCGACATCCCCGGGCTCGGACACCTTCAGGATGTAGTTGATCGCCTTCATGATGTTGTCGTGCGTGGCGGCCGCGTTCTTGTAGATGAATACCTGCGTGGGGTCGAACAGGAACGCGTCGATGAGCAGGTGATACATGGCGTCGGCGTCCCGGACGCAGCCGCCCAGGTTCCCGAATCCCTGCACCGAATAGTCGTTGATGCCGATGACGACGGCTCGCTTGGTCATTTCGCTCTCCTTCAGGGAGTGGGCTGGCTCTGGACGGCGACGAGGTCGTCGCTGGTTTCGACGGGCGGGAGCTTGGTCATCTTGTTGTCCTTTCCGACGACGGTGACCTGATACCGGTAGGTGCGCTGCTGGGGGTCCATCAGCGCGAGCGACAGGTCGATCGGGTCCACCGCGGTGGGCTGGATCGTGAGGCGTTCGGCGCGCGTGTAGCCGTTGGCGGCATCCGTGTAGTCGATGTCGACGAAGGCCATGCGCGTGGTGGCGGGGTCGAGCAGCGGCACCAGGGTGACGGTGAGCGCACCGGGGAACGGATCGTCCACAGGCAGCAGGGCCGCCCGGGACGGTTCGCGAGAGGTGGTCTCCTTGATGGTCCCGTCCTTGAGGTGATGCACGAGGCGGTACGTGTAGTCGCGCGCGCCGACGTCGGTGCGCACCTTCCACGACACGGGCCCCGGGGCCCCCTTGCTGAGCGGGAGCTGCTCCTCCTGCACCTTCCCGCCGCTCTCGTGGCGCAGGAACACGTCGATCGAGTCCACGACCTGCCAGTCGACGCGGTTCGCCTGCACCGCCACTTCCAGGAACCCGACGTGCTCGTGCGCGTTGAGCACGAGCGACCGATCCTCGGTGCGTGCCGGCGGCACCTCGTAGGCGAAGGTCGCGCCCTTCCAGTCCGACGCCGGATCGAAATGGAACTGGATGCCGGCCCGATAGCCCAGGTCCAGGCCCTGGTCCAGGAACACCTGCCACACGTCCGGCTCCGTGTCGGCGGCCTCGAAGGTCACTTCGTGATGCTTGAGCGTCGCGGGCTGTGCGGGGTCGCCGTAGTCGAGCGATACCTGGGCGGTGCGCAGGCCGATGGCCGCGAAGTCGGTCGGCGGATCGACCTGCACCTCGAACACCCGGAAGAACGGCGCGTCGAGGTCGACCTCGACGAAGTGCTTCGATCGGTCGAGGTCGGCCACGAGCACGCCGAAGAACCCCTGCGGCGCGTAGGTGCGCTGCGTGGCCTCGGAGCGGTCGTAGACGAGCTTCACGGTCTTGCGCTCCTCCTGGTGGACGATGCGCAGCCGGAACGAGACCACTGCCGGGGTGCCACCGCCGCCGGCGGGCGCCGCAGCCCCCTGGTCGAGGCCGGCGGGCGGCGTCGTGGCGGGCGTCGACGCCGGGGCCACGCGGGGCGCACCCACCGCCGCGGCGGGCGCCACGGTGTCGGAGGTCGCGGGCGATCCGCTCCCCGTCGCCGGTGACGCGTCGGCGGGCGTCCCGGGCGGGGGCGGCGTCGGCGTGTGCCCCGCCGAGGCGGCGCCACGGCCCGTGCCGGCGGCCGGCGACGCCTCGGTGCGCGGCGCCGCCTCGGGCGCCGCCGGCGGCCGGGGCGGGGCGGGTGTGGTCGGCGGGCGCATCGCCGTGCCGCGCTGCAGCACCGCGCTCAGCGGCTCGGGCTCCGGACGGCCGCCCGAGATCACGCCGGGGGCGAGCGTCGGCTCGAACCACTGGCGCAGCAGGTTCTCCTTGAAGAAGTCGAGCGCCCAGCGCTCCTTCTCCTTCTCGTCGTCCTCACCGGTGAAGTCGACCACCTTGATCTTGATGGCGCCGTCCTGCACGAGCTTCTCGAAGGCCGCGTCGATGCCGGCCTTCACGAAGTACACCTGCGCCTCGATCCCGCCGCTCAGCTGGTCGTAGACACGGCTGAGATCAGCCGTGATCTCGACGTTGAGCGCGGGCCGCATACCCGTGAACTTGAGGTCGTAGATCACTCCGACGGGCGTCGTGCCCTGCTCGAACGCCTGGCGCAGGATGATCGCGCCCTCCTGCGAGAGCGTGAGGCTGAAGGCCGCGGTGTTGTCGCCCTGCAGCGACGGGGTGCCCGCGCCGAGGATCTGCTCGACGGCGTTGAACGACCCGGGCCCCGCCGGCTGTGCGGCGACGCCGCCCTCGCCCTGCAGGTTGAGGGCGACGCACTGCACCGTGCCCTCGTCGAAGGGCACGACCGTCAGGCGCGGCGTGCCCTTCGACACGGATCGGAGCTTCGAGACGATGCGGCGCTCGAGCTGCTTGTCGAGGTGCAGGTCGACCTGGAAGGTGAGGAAGCCTCCGCCCTTGACACCCGCGGCCACCGCGGCCGGCCGGTACTGGATGAACGTGAACGCCTTCTGGCCGTCCTCGCGCTCGGCGAGGCGTACCGGCCCGGGCAGATACCAGAACTGGTCCGGATCCGCGTGGTCGGGGAAGACGGTGATGCCCTCGACGGTGATCGAGCGGCTGCCGAGCAGAAGCATGGCTCCTCCTGGTGTCTCATCCCAGGACGGGGATGACGAGCGTTGCCTCGCTCGACTCCCCGGACCGGGTCTTGGTCAGGTTGTTGGTGAACTCGGTGACCACCTCGTACGAGAACCGGCCCGGCGTATCGCCGACGTAGTCGAACTCGAAGGTGGCGGCATCCTCGGCGGATGCCAGGGTGCGCTCGTCGTCGATCCGCGTAACGGCGTCCTCGTAGCGGAGGCGCACGACCATACGGCGGATCTTGCGGGCGGCGAAGTCGGCGCCGTCGGTGCGGACGGTGACGACACGGTGCCCCGTGACGTCCGCCCGCACGAGCACACGCCGCTCCTGCGTCGAGCTGGGCGGGCCGACCAGCACCTCGCCGCTCTTCTTGACGACGGTGATGCGGTAGTCGACCACCCGGCGGGTGGGGTCGGCGAGCGACACCTGGAACGCCTTGGATGCCTGGTCGGTCTCGGTGAACTGCAGCGCCGCCTCGCTGCGCAGCCCGTTCTCGTCGTCCGCGTAGACGACGTCGACGAAGATCTGCGAGACCAGCGTCCAGTCGACCGCCGGCACGACGTCCAGCACCCGTCCGGACGGGAACGGGTCGCGGACGAGGATCCGCTCGCTGTCGGTCGGCAGCCATGCGCCCACGACGTCGCGCTGATCCGCGGCACGGTACGTGACGCGGTGGCGCCCGGTGTCGAGGCCCTGGCCGATCACGAACATCTGCCACGTGGCATCCACCGTGTCCTTGTCGAGGACGACGAGGTCGGACTGCGCGATGCCGTTGGCGGGGTCGTCGTAGGCCAGCTCGACCTCGACGTTCGGGTAGCGGTCCCACGGGAAGTTCAGGGACACCACGGGGATCGGCACGATCGTGTACAGCTCGCGCGGGTCGATCTCGACGCGGTCGCCCTTCTCGGGCGACGGCTGGGAGGTGAGCGTGCGCGGGCGCTCGAGCGCGTCGATGTCGGCGAACGTCACGGTGTAGGAGACGTCGACGTCGCGCACCATGCCGCCGTTCTCGAGCACGCTCGCCCACGACACCGTCTGGCTCGGGACGGTGCTGTCGAGCAGCGCGCCCGACTCGCGCCCCCGGTAGGCGAGGTCGACGTCGATCGAACGCACGTGGTCGCCTTTCCAGTCCGCGCGCGAGACCAGTTCCACCGAGCGGCGCTGGAACCACGGGTCATCGAGGTCAACTTCGGTGACGAAGCGGTCGAGCTTCACCCCCTCCTGCGTGAGCAGCCGGAAGAACCCCGACAGGTGACCCTGCGGGCAGATCGTCCGGCGAACCGTGGTGCGCTCGCTCATCGAGACGTCCAGCCGCTTGCGGTCGATGCGTGTGAGGTCGACGCTGCGCTTGCTGAACGCGCTGACCTCCGACATCCCGGCGCTGCCGATCGCCTGCAGCGCGCGCCCGAAGGTCTGGACCGCACCGGCGGCGCCGGTGTCGCGGTCGACCGGGTCGAGCGAGGGCTCGAAGAACGCGTCGGTGATCATGTCGCGCACGTCCTGCATCGCCTCGTCGCGCCGGGCGATCACCGGGCTGCCGTCGTCCTCCTCCACGAAGGTGTCGGCGGTGATCTCGATGAACCGCTCGTCGTCGAGCTCGTCGAGCACCTTGTCGACGCTCGACGAGTAGAACAGCGGGACGTCGAACTCCTCGTGCTCGTCGATGTGCTTCTGCACGCGATCCCAGTGCACGTGCACCTGCACGTGGTACGCGGGCCGCAGGCCGAGGTAGTCGAGCGAGTAGATGATGCCGATGGGCGACAGCTCGCCGGCCATCGCCTTCTCGACCGTCGTGACGCCCTCCTGCGTCAGCTGCACCGAGAAGGCGGCCCGCTGGCCGCCGTACAGCGCCGGCTTGGCGGCGTGGCTGAGCTTCAGCACGAACTGCAGGGCGTCGGGGTCGACCGGCGCCGGCGGCGCACCGCCCCCTCCGGGTGCCGGGGCACCGCCGCCGGGAGGCGTCGGCTGCGGGCTCTCCTTGTCGAACAGCAGCATGCGCACGGTGCCGTCCACGACCGGGAGGTCGGCGAGCCGGGGGAGCGCGTCGAGGTGCTCCAGCCGCTTGATCTCGGCCCGCACGTCGTCGCGCAGCTCGTCGGGCAGGGCGAGGTCGACGTCGAAGTTGAGGAACCCGCCGGTGCCCGCCTGCCCGCGGAACTTGATCAGCGAGAACTGCGGGATGTCGACCTCCCGGCCGCCCACCGTCTCGGTGACGGTGGCCAGCCGGGGCGCCCCGGGCATCGCGTACCACTGCAGCGGATCCGCGTGGTCGCGGTAGACCGCGACCCCCTGGATCATGTGGAACGGCGGTTCGAGCGAGAGCATGGCCGGACCTCAGCTCGCCTTCCCCGGCAGCACGAGCGTCTCGTCGCCCACGCCGTCCTTCGTGACCGAGGCGCTCGTGCCGTCGGGCAGGAAGTACGTCGCGGTGTACGAGTACGTCTTCTTGCCCTTGTCCTTGTAGGGCATCTTCCACACCAGGCTCGTCTCCCCGGTCGGCTTGAAGATGAGGTCCTCGGTGTCGTCGGCGCCCGCTTCGGCGTGATGCAGCGACACTTTCACCAGGCGGGCCGCCGTCCAGTCGACGAGGTCGGACATGACGGTGATCGGCTGCTCCAGGAGCACGTCCCCGAGCATCACCGTGCTGCCCTCGATCGGCGTCGACGGGATGGACTGCACGGTCCCGTCCTTGAAGCGGATGTTCGCGGAGTACGTCAGCAGGCCGCCGTCCGCGAGGATCGCGGGGAACTGCCAGTCCTCGAACGTCGATTGACCCGTCAGCGTGATCGACGCGGTCTGCGTGAAGTCGTTGACGCTGTCGACGTACGACAGGTCGACGAAGATCGCGTCGATCCGCGTGGCGAAGTCGCCGAAGCCGCGCACCTGCACGGTCCGGGTGGAGCCGAACGGGTCGTTGATCCGCAGCTCGGTCGAGGCCGTCGTGCGCTCGCCGCCCTCGAACTCGCGACCATCGGCCATGAAGTACTTGACCTTGTAGTGCACGGGCTTGCGGCGGGCCTGGAAGATCACCTTCGTCCAGCGGGCCTCCTCGTGGTCCTTGTCGAGCGTCAGGGACGTCTCCAGGCGGGGCACGCCGTCGTCCTCGTACCAGAGCGTGATCTGCGCCGACGTGACCTGGTCGAAGCGGAGGTCGCCGGGCTTGATGGCGACGTCGAGGATGCCGATGTCGCCCACGTTGATGATGAGCGACGGGTCGTTCGAGATCTTCGGATCCGAGACGAACGCCTGCGCCTCGCCCTTGTAGTTCACCTGGTAGGTGTACGTGTAGCGGCGATCGTTGCCCCCGACGAACGACGTGAACGTGCCCATCTGGTCCGGCCCGAGGAGGGCGAACTCGGCGACCTGCTTCTGGCCGGTCTTGTCGTACTCGATCTTCACCTCGACGCTGTGCAGCGGGAGACTGTCGAACGGGGCGTTCACGCGGGCGTTGACCGTCATGATGCGGAAGAACGGGTCGTCGAGGTCGACCACCGACGAGAAGTCCGCCCACTTGAAGGTCTTGCCGTCAGGCCCCGTCATACCGGTGATGTTCGGCAGGGTGCCGCGAGGCTGCGGGTTCCACTCCATGACCTGCTGCTCGGTGTACGTGCGGTCGAAGTTCACGAGCCGTGTCGTCATGATGTTGACGTCGATGTTCTCGAAGTCCTGCTCGGTGTAGAGCTTGCGGATCTCTTCGGGGTTCTGGATGGGCACGTCGCCGAGCACCATGCGCGTGGTCGCGTCGGCGAGGGTGGACCACGCCCAGTCCCGGACCCCCTGGATCACCTTCTGATCGGTGACCGTGCCAGGATCGATCTCGACGTCACCCGCGTCGCTCTGGATGACGAGGTCGGTGATCGATTCGGTGTAGTCGTCCTCCGAGCAGAAGTTCTCCTCCACGTCGATGTGCTGGTGGAAGCTGGAGAACTTGGACGCGCTGAACCACACGTGGGCCGACATCGGCGGGAGCTTGACTGGCGTCCAGATGTCGTAGACGACCTGCACGACTCCGCCCTTGCCCTGCAGCGACTCCTCCAGGATCGTGGCGCCTTCGGGCGAGAGCTCGACGGTGATGGGCAGGATCATCGGCCCGAACAGCGAGGGGCTCGCCGGGTTGTGCACCTTCTCGACGAGCGCGCCGCCCGAGTCCAGGATCTGCACGGCCGCGGTGCCCCGCAGGTAGCTGAGCTGTCCGAACGCCACCGCAGGGGCGGCCCCCACGCGGCGCGCCGCCTTCCAGCGCGCGTCGAGGCGGTCCTGCATCGGGCCGCGGAGGTCGTCCTCCTGCTGCTTCGTGACGCCGAACTCGACATCGCAGACGAGGAAACCGCCGCCCTTCTTGCCGTCCTTGCGGTCGACGGGAAACCGGTACTTCATGAACTTGAAGACCGGGTTGCTGTCGGCGTCGATGCGGAAGCGCGGTGTCGACGGCAGCAGATACGCCTTCGCGATGTCGGTGTCGTCCCAGTAGACGGTCACACCGGCCACGGTTTCGGGAGCATCCCACTTGAGCATGGCTTCATTCCTGTTCGTTGTCGTGACGTGACCAGTCGGCCACGTCGGCGGTTGCGGTGACACTGCGGTCGGGGGCGATGGCCACGCCGTGCGCAGCCGATCGCGATCGGGCGTCGGGGTCGAGCGGGAGGTCGGCGGCCTCGGCGCGATAGACCACCGACACGAGCCCGGGTACGCCGGAGACGGCGCGGGCGACGACGGCGGCGGTGGCCGTGTCGACCGTGGCCGACAGGACGGCGGTGTAGGGCGGATACGCGGATGCCGCGGCGGCGGCGATCACCGTCGTCCCGAGGTCGTCGTGCCGTACGAGCTCGACGCGCGGCGCCGTGGTGATCGCCGAGGCGACGGCGACGGCGGCTCCGACCGGACCGACGGCGCTCCGGATCTCGGCCTCGGGGATCGGCCAGCACCAGCCGGCCTGCACCACGGCCGTCGCGCCGAGCGACGTGACCTGCACGGCCGGCGCATCGGGGTGCTGCGGCGCGGGGCGCCCGGGCACGGCGAGCGCCCACCCCGGCTCGACGACGACGTAGGCGCCGTCGGGGAACGACCGGGTCCAGCGCGAGGTCGAGGCGGTCATCTCGGGGCTCCTGCCGGTGCGACGACGAGGTCCTCGTCGTGCGGGCGGACGTCGGACCACGGGCCGGGCGCGGCGCCGGTCGGCGCCACCCGGAACCGATAGCCGTCGCGGAACGGGTCGTCGGCGAACCACCGCCAGGTCCGGACGGGCGCCGCGGGGGTGAGGGCGACGGTCTCGCCGTCGCCGGTGTCGTCCGACTCCCCGCGCAGCGCGACGGCCACGAGTGCGTCGGCACCGGGCGAGCTGACCGCGATCCGGTGCGGCCCCCAGCCGGGCAGCAGATGCCGGCCGATCCACAGCGGTGCGGAGGCGAAGGGACCGAGCACGAGCACGCGGCCGTCGGTGCGGGAGGTCAGCTCGACGGTCACGGCGGCGTCGTCGCCGGCGGGCATCGCCACGTCGGCGTGGGGCTCGTCGATGTCGAAGGAGTGCGGCCCGGCCCCGGGGCCCGGCGACGTGACGCGCACCCGCACGGCGGCCAGGTCGAGCAGCGCGGGCTCGACGTCGATGCTCCACGCGCGCACCGGGAAGTCGGTGGGTCGCAGGCTCAGCCGCTCGCCGTTGAACGGCACGCGGCGTCCGCGCAGCTCTCGCGCACCGTCGGCGTCGGCGACGACCGCCCAGGTCTCGTGGACGAGGTCGGGCTCCTCGCCCGGCGCCAGCCGCAGCGTCGTGCGTCCCGTGCCCGTGCCGGTGAGCTCGACGGTCGTCGTGATCGCCTGCGGCCGCGCGGGCGGCCGTGGCGGCGCGGTGATGTCGACACCGCAGGCGACCACGCCCGACTGCCGCGTCGGCAGGTTCGCGAGCACGTCGATCGTGCGCCAGCCGGCCGGAACGGGGTCGAGTTCGACGCCCGCCGGAACGTAGGAGTCGATGTCCGCGGCGATCGCGGAGTAGGTCTCGAACAGCGGGAACGCGGGAGCCAGCTCGCGAGCGGTGACGACGGGCTCCGCGAGGTCCCACTGCCACGTGCCGGGCGCCTCGGGGGCGGGCGGGCGGTGACCCGGCCAGCGGGCACGGATGCGGTCGGCGAGCAGGTCGGCCAGCCGAGCCTCATCCGGCACGTCGCCCGTGACCTCCACCACCCGCCGGTCGCCCGACATGCCCTGGGTACGCAGCCAGGCCACGACGTCCGCACGACTCACGGACTCGCCCGGCGCGCCGAGCGCCAGGAGTGCTGCGCTCAGGGCGGCGGGGTCGACGGTCGCCCGCGCGTTCGCGCGTGCCGCCACGCCGGTGATCTCCAGGACTGCGGCGGCCGTCGTCTCGGGGAAGGCGGCCTCGATCGCGCCGCGCAGCACCGCGTACTCCTCCACGGTGAGGCGGTCCGACCACGTGAGCGGCGCGAGGCCGTCCCAGTCGAGGTCGCGCACCCGGAAGAAGCCGGCGAGCCGGATCGTGCCCGCCGCGAGCGAGGTGGGTGCCACGCGGGCCGCAGGGTCGTCGACGCGTGCGACGCGCAGAACGTCGTCGAGGGGATGCTCCGCCCGCAGCGTCATCGTCAGCACGGCGTACGGTTCGGGCCAGTCGCCGCGGCCGCGGAACCGTCCCACCTCGAAGGCGTAGTGGCCCTCCGCCGAGCGGGCGATGCCGATGGTGCGCGGCGGGACGAGCACGAGGCCCGGCTCGCCGAAGCCGCGATAGCCCGCCGGGGCGCCGTCGAGCAGCACCGGGGCGTCGAAGTCGGGGAGTCCGCGCAGGCTCATGCCACGTCCCCCGTCACGATCCACAGCACACCGGCGGTGCGGGTCTTCCAGTCGCCCTCGGTCACGCGATCCGCGCGCACCGCGGTCACGCGGTAGCGGTAGGAGCCGGCATCCTCCTTCTCGACGACCACGTCGCCGAACGGGACGGGCACGGTCGCGACGGTCTCGAGGGTGTCGGGGCGGAGCGTCACGGTCGACGTGAGACCGCCGGCGGCGGGCCCGATCTCGACGGTCACCTCGATCACGCCCTGCGCGGCGTCGAACATCACCGCGGGGGTGCGCACCGTCACCTGGCGCTGCAGGAACGATGTCGTCTCGTCGCACACCGCGTCCCAGATCGCCGCGCGGTCGGGGAGCACCGTCACGTCGACGTCGACGACGGGGGTCTCGCCGGATGCCGCCACCCGAAGCCCGGCCTGCGCGGCCGGTGCCAGCGGCGGGGCGTCGGCGGGCGGCATCCCCTCCACGGCCACCGGACCGGTCGACGTGCGCGCGGTCGCGGCGTCGATGCGCAGCGGGCTCTCGCAGGCGTTCAGCACAGACACGTCGAAGCCCGTCCCGTCCGGCCGCGATGTGACGGCGACATCCACGGCGTCGCCGGCGAGATCATCGAACCGTGCCTCGAAGGGCACCTTCTCGGCAGGGCGGTCGGGGTGGTCCAGGCGCACCTCCACCTCGCCCGTGAGGACGGCAGCGCCGCCGCCCTGGAGCGCGTCGAACAGGCGCTGGAACCGGCCGAGCGGCACCTCGATCCCGGTGCGCAGCACGGTGCGCAGATCGATGACGGCGCTGGGGATGTCTTGGGCGTCCTCGCCGGGGAGGGCCAGGCGCAGCGACAGGCGCGAGCTGTCGGCGATGAGCGGCTGCAGGTCGACGTGCGTCGCGCCGCCGTCGATGCGCCGGCTCAGCCGCGCCGCCGCGTCCGCCAGTCGCTCGGGGTCGGTCCACGCAGCGGCCGCCAGCACGACCGTCGCCGTGGCCTGCTCGATCGTGCCGTCCGTCGAGTCGAACTGCACCGACATGAACGGCGACCGCGGCCGCTGCGGCAGCCGCGCGAGCTTGAAGCCGTCGGGCAGGAAGTAGGCGATCTCGGGGCGGCCCGAGCTGCGGTAGTACGAGTGGAACGTGCCCTCGAACTCGAACTGGTCGAGCACGAGGGCGCCGGGTGCGCCTGACGGCGCCACTCCCGCGAAGACGTAGTCGTGCAGGGTCGGCGAGAACACGAACGGCTGCGGCGCCGGGACGACTTCGAGCGACCGCGTCGTCCGCCGGTACAGCGTCACGGTCGTCGGCGGACGCACGGGGTCCACGACGACCGGGCCGATGACGACCGGGTCGATGACCACCGGGTCGATGTCCACGCGTCCGGGAAGCCCGACGGCGCGGCCCGCGTCGATGCCTCCCCGCACGCGCCCGGGGATGCGGCGACGGACCGGGGTGAGTTCTCCGATGTCACCCACCGGCCCGAGGCCCAGGGCACCGAACCGCGCGAACGAGGGCAGCTGCGTGATCCTGTCCACCGCGAACCGCTGGTTCAGCACGGCGACGTCGGGCTGCGCGATCACCTGGGGCTGCAGCACGTCGGGCTGCAGCACCTCCGGCTGCAGGATCACGGGGTCGGCTCGCAGCACGACCGTCGGATCGGGGTCGTGCAGCGGGTCCTGCTGGACGATGGGCTCGAACCGGAAGATGCGGGGGTCGATGTGCACCGTCGGGTCGATGAACACCTCGACCGGCGGTGTCGCGATGACGTCGATCCGGTCCGGGCGGGGCCGCTCGGCGGTGACCACCACGGGCACGGCCACGTCGATGAGGCGACGCACCAGCAGGCGCGCGCGGTTCTCGGGCCGGGTGAGCGCCCAGTACAGGTCGCTCGTCTCGGTCGCCGTCGGGACGGTGAGGGCGAGGCGCACGAGTCCGTCGACGCGCTGCACCTCGGTGAACGGGAGTTCGCGCCGCACGCCCGCGAGCTCCGCAGGCTCGAACACCAGCACCGCGCTGACGACGTGGTCGAGCGGCGCCGTGCCGGCCGCGGTGTCGCCGAGCGACGCGGGCACGAACGGCTCGAGGAAGACCTCTAGCGTCGCCCCGGCCGCGGCCTGGGCGAACCGCACGCGGAACTGGTCGCCCGTGCCCGCACGCACCGTCGCGATCCGATAGGTCGGCAGGTGGAACCGCCGCGCCGGGTCGTCCGCCGCCTCGAACAGCATCGTGTCGTCCGGCGGATCGGCGGGGGAGATGGGCACGGTCATCGCGCTGCGCTCCTCGCCGGCCTGCGGCTTGAGCTGCGACAGCAGCTCGCCGAGGTCCGGGCGGATCAGCTTGGTCATCGCGATGTCGCGCGTGAACGGAGGCATGTCACTTCTCCCACGTGATCCGGTACGGCTGGGCGCTCGCCGCGGTGGCGTCGATCCGGTGCTGCACGGAGGGATGCATCCGGTCGGTGCGGGCGGGATGCCGCCGGCGCCAGCCGAGCCCGGCGATCGCCCAGTACCACTTGTGCCGGTGGATGCGGCCCTCGGCCCGCTCGGCGGGGACCGCTGCGCCGCCGCTCACGTCGAGGAGCTCCTCGTAGACCTTCGGGTCGATGCGCAGACCGGCGGCGACCGCCTCGGCGGTCATCCACTCCAGCGAGATGTCGGACAGCCCGTTGTCGTCCTCGAACGTGCCGCCGATGTCGCTGTGCACGCCGGCGAACCACATCTCCTCGAGGTCCCGGCGCGGGTCGTCGACGACCCTCGCGCCGACCTTGTCGGTGCCGAACCGGTACTCGGTGAACGCGCGCCTGTTCTCATCCAGCGCGAGCGCCAGCCGCCCGGTCTGCACGCCGTCGACGTTGCGTGTGAACGGCCATCGCACCTGCTCGAACCGCGCCCGCAGGTTGAACCAGCCGACGGACTTCACCGTGTCCCACACGCCGAGGAAGGTCACCGGCTTGGCGAACCGCTCGAAGTCGGGATTGCCGAACCCCTGGTCGAACGATGTCCGCGTGCTCCAGAACGCGCGGTCGGCGGCATCCGGAGCGGACTTCGGCGTCGACGGCTTCTTCCCGCCTTGCGCGAGCGCCATCTTCAGCGCGTAGGGCACGAGGTTCTCGGCGCCTGGCCTGAGCAGGCCGACGCTGCGCAGCACGCCGGCGAGCGCGACGGCCGTGTAGGCGCCGCGGCTGAAGCCGAACAGCATGATGCGGTCGCCGGGGCGGTAGTGGGTCATCAGCCAGGCGTACGCGTCGGCGATGTTGTCGCGGATGCCGTATCCGACGATCAGCCCGGCCGTGCGGGTGAGCCACGCGCCGAAGGGCGTGACCGCGCCGCGCGCGCCCATCGTGCCGACGCCGGGGTCGTAGAACACGAGCTGCGCGTCGTCCTTGACGGCGAGGGCGTACAGCCGTGCGACGTTGGTGACTCCGGACTCCGGCTCGCTGCCCGTCCCGTCGAGGCAGAGCACGAGCGTGCGGCCGGACGGCTCCTGCGTGGCGGTCTCCATGCAGGGGAGAGGGAGCCTCCGACGCTGATGATACCGAGGGGTGCGCGACGATCACGACGGGTGCAGGCTGGCCTCATGCAGATCGAGATCGTTGAACACGAACCGCCCTACCGCGTCGGCGTCATCATCGGCAGCCTGTCGCGCGAGTCCATCAACCGTCGCCTCGCGCTCGCGCTGGAGAAGCTGGCGCCGCCCGAGCTCGAGTTCTTCGAGATCTCGTACGCGGACCTCCCCTTGTACAACCGCGACCTCGACGCCGACTATCCGCAGGTCGCCCTCGACTTCAAGGCCGCCGTGCGCTCGGCGGACGCGCTGCTCTTCGTCACCCCGGAGTACAACCGGTCGCTGCCAGGCGCCCTCAAGAACGCGATCGACTGGGGCAGTCGCCCCTGGGGTCAGAACGCGTGGTCCGACAAGCCGGTCGGCGTCATCGGCGCGTCCGCAGGGCAGATCGGCACCGCCGTGGGCCAGCAGTCGCTGCGCAGCACGCTGAGCTTCCTCAACGCGCGTCAGATGACCACGCCCGAGGCGTACATCCACTTCACCCCGGGCCTCATCGAGTCGACCGGCGAGGTGACCGTGCCCGCGACGGAGCAGTTCCTCCGCACGTACATGGAGAAGTTCCTCGAGTACGTCGCGCGCGTGCTCACCGTGATCCCGCAGGCGTGAGCGAGGGATGCCGCGGCTTGCGGCATCCACTCACCCGAGGTCGTCGGGTTCGGCCTCGGCGAGGTCGTGCGCCCACCCGGGGGCGAGGGCCTTGACGCGCGCCTCGCGCCACTGCCATGCGCTCCACAGCACCGGCCACAGGATCGCGGCGGTCGGGCCGGCGAACACGAGACGGTCGCGCCACAGGGTCTTGCCGGGCTCGTCCGGTGCAGGCGAGACCGCCATCTGGTGGTCCCAGACGTCCAGGCTCGACAGCGGCCCCGTGAGGGGGATGCCGCTGTCACGGAAGATGCGCACGCGCCCCGCCGGCTCGTCCACGAACCGCTCGCTCGCGTGGATCAGCTGCCGCCCCATCGGCACCTTGCCGAATGCGGCGAGCTGCACCGGCACGTCGTCGCCCGGATGCCACGAGCTCGGCAGCCCGTCAGGGACGAGCGGCTCGAGGTCGAGGAGGGGGCCGTACAGCTCGGCGACCGCCCGCGGCGAATGCAGCGCCCGCCAGGCCGCGTCGGGGTCGCAGTCGATCACGAACTTCAGCAGGATCCGCATGCTCCAGTGTTGCACCGCGCCTACGCTGGACGGATGCCCGAGACGCCGTTCGACCAGCATCGATACCAGGTCCGCCTCGACTGGGGTGCGGCGGGGCTCGCGCGGCTCGCGCCGGCCGAGGTCGTCGTGGTGGTCGACGTGCTGCGGTTCTCGACGACGGTGACGGATGCCGTCGCCCGCGGCGAATCCGTGCCGCTGGACGCGTCGGCCCACGCGGTGTCGATCAACGGAGCCGCGATCGCGGAGGCCGCCGCGGCCTCGGGCGCGACCGTGGTGCTCGGCTGCCTGCGCAACGCGCGTGCCGTCGCCGACACGGTGCTCGACGTGCAGCACCGCCGCGGCGACCGGACGGCCGTCGCAGTGATCGCGGCCGGCGAGCTCACCGGCCGGGAACCGGGCGCGCCGGTGCGGTTCGCCGTCGAGGACCAGTTCGGTGCCGGCGCGATCGTCGATGCGCTCGGTGCGCTCGGCGTCGACCACACGGCGCCCGATGCTGCGGCTGCCGCAGAGGCGTTCCGTGGCCTGCGCGGCGCGCTCCGGCACCTCCTCACCGCGAGCGGCTCGGGGCAGGAGCTCCTCGCCCGCGACGCCCGCGACGAGGTGCTGAACGCCGCCGCGGTGGATGCGGCATCCGTCGTCCCGGTCCTGCGCGACGGCGTCTTCGTCGCCTACCCCGGCCGCTGAGCTGGCTCTCGACTACCGGGGCGTGAGCGCCTCCAGGCGTGCCGCCGGGGTGATCTCGCGGCGGGTCCAGGTGAACAGGTAGCGCTCGTCGAAGGTGCGCGCGCACTTGGCGCACGACGTGGGGCGGGTGGCCTTGCGGTGGCGGTAGGCGGTGTGGCCCGCGGGGCACACGCCGATCCACGGCGCGAGCTCGGTCGCCGTCTCGCCGTGGTGGGTGGTGCCGCCGACGTAGCCCAGCTCGCGCGCGACCGCCTTCCAGCGCGGGCCGTGACCGGCGCGGGCGCCGGCGAGGGCGTGCGCGACCTCGTGCAGCAGCGTCTGGTGGTTGGTGTCGTCGTCGTAGCGGGCGGCGAGGTAGCGCGAGACGCTGATGCGCTGGTGGGTGTAGTCGCAGAGCCCGGCGCGGCGCTTGGCGTTGTCGAACCCGAACGTCCACGACGGGTCGAGGTGGGCGGCGATCAGGGCTTCGGCCCACTGCCGCACGCGGTGCAATTCCGACATGTGCGCGAGACTAGAACGTATCTCCGACACTCATGGTCGCGGCGTCCCTCAGCTGGCGACGGATGCCGCGGCGCGGCGCTGGTCCGCCGCGTCGATGGCCATCAGCACGGATTCGAGCTGGTCCTCGGTGGCACCGGACTCCTGACGGAGGAAGAGTGCCCGCTTGAAGTCCTTGCGCGCGGCCTCGTAGTCGCCGTCGTCGTAGCTCACCTTGCCGCGGTGCATGTGGGCGAAGGCGCCGATGCCGGCCCAGCCCTGCCCCTCGGCCTCCGCGGCGCATGTCGTGAGTTCCTGCCAGGCGGCGGAGTAGGCGCCGCGCGCCTGCAGCACGGTGGCGTGCAGGATGCGCGCGCGCAGGAGGTCCTTGCGGGTGCCGGCCATGCGGGCGACGCGCACCGACTGGTCAGAGACGACGAGCGCCTCGTCGGCGCGGTCGAGTACCTTCAGCAGCCACACGCGCTCGAGGAGTGCCGGGAGACTGCGCTGCTCGCCGATGTCTTCGAGCCGGTCGCGGCACTGCGTCGGGCTCACCTTCTCGCGGAGGGTGTCGGGGTCGTACCCGCTGATAAAGCTCACGTGTGACTCCCTTCGCAGCGCCCGGTGAGGCTCTGTCCAGTGTGCCCGCCGCCGTCGTCGGGGCAGGGGTGCCACGCCGGGCCGCGGCATCCGGTCACCGGTCAGCGGGTGAAGATCGACGCCGACGGCTTGGGCGAGGGCGTCGCGTCGGCGTCGGTCGCGACCTTCGCGCCACGCGCGAACTCGTCGACCTCGCGGCCCTCGGCGACCTTCGCCGGGTGAGGCCCTGCGGCCATCAGCCGAGGCAGCCACTCGGTGGGCAGGGGCTGCCGGGATGCCGCGATCACGAGGTTTCCGAACCGCCGGCCCTTGAGGGTCTGCACCTCGGCGAGCACGATGACGTGCTCGAGCACCGCCTGCACGGTCGCGACCTCGCGGCGCGCGAAGGCGAGTCCCGCGCCGTCGGCGACGTTGACGAGCAGGACGCCGTCGGGGGCGAGGTAGCGGGCGGCCTCAGTGAAGAACTCGACCGTCGTGAGATGGGCCGGGGTCTGCGCGCCGGAGTAGACGTCCGACACGACGAGATCGGCCGCACCCACGAGCCCCGCCGGCAGCCTGCCGAGGGCGTCGCGGGCGTCACCGATCCGCACGCGGATCTGCGCGCCGCGGGGGAGCGGCAGGTTCTCGCGCACCAGGTCCCACAGCGCGGGCTCCAGCTCGACGACCTGCTGCCGCGATCCGGGTCGCGTCGCCTCGACGTAGCGCGGGATGGTCAGTGCGCCCGCACCCAGGTGGATCGCGGTGAGCGGCTGTCGCGGCATCCTGAGCCGGTCGATCACGGCACCCATGCGGGCGACGTATTCGAAGTGGAGGTGGGTCGGATCGTCGAGGTCGACGTGCGACTGCGGCGTGCCGTCGACGTCGAGCTCCCAGCCGCCTCCGAAGGGCGACGAGATCACGCGGGCGAGGGTGCCGTCCGACAGCTTCACCGAGGGAGCGGGTGCCTCGTCGCGCGAACGTGCCATGCCACCACGGTAGCCCCGCCCGCGCAGCGGGCACGGCAGTAGCGTGGAGGGCATGGTGGCCATCGACCTCAACGCGGATCTCGGCGAGACCGTCGACGGCGTCCCCACCGCCGACGACGAGGCGATGTTCGCGGTGATCACCAGTGCCAACGTCGCCTGCGGCGGGCATGCCGGGGATGCCGCGTCCATGCGCGACGCGGTGGCCCGCGCCGCGCGATACGGCGTGGCCGTGGGTGCGCACCCGTCGTACCCCGACCGCGTGAACTTCGGACGCGTCCCGGTGGCGATGGACCCTGCAGACCTCGCGGCCGCCGTCGCCGCGCAGCTGGTCGCGCTGGTCGGCGCGGGCGCCGACCTCCGCTACGTCAAGCCGCACGGCGCGCTCTACCACGCGGTGACCTCGGACCGGGCGCACGCCGACGCCGTGACGTCCGCTGTCGCCGCGCTGGCGGAGCGTCTCGGCCGGCCCGTGCCGGTGCTGGGCCTGCCGGGCGAGATCGAGGGGGCCGCGGCATCCCGGGGGCTCCCGTTCGTGCGCGAGGCGTTCCTCGACCGCGGGTATCTGCCCGACGGCTCGCTCGTGCCGCGCGCGCAGCCGGGCGCACTGCTCGACGAGCCCGAGCTGGTCGCCGCCCGGGCGGTGCGGCTGGCGGTCGACGGCGTCGTCGAGGCCGTCGACGGCACCCTGGTGCGCGCGGACGCCGCCTCGCTGTGCGTGCACGGGGATTCGCCGTCGGCCGTGGCGATGGCCCGGGCCGTGCGCGCCGCGCTCGACGCGGCCGGCGTGGAGGTCCGGGCGCCGTGGTGACCGCCCGGGCGCTGCCCATGGGCGAGCGCGCATTCCTCGTCGAGGTCGACGGGCTCGACGAGGTGCTCGCGGTGCATGCCGCGCTCGCCGCATCGCGACCCGACGGGGTGACCGACCTGGTGCCGGCCGCGCGCACGGTGCTCGTGCGGGTGGATCCGCGCCTGCTGCCGGTCGCGGCGGCGCACGCCTGGGCGCTGCGCACGGCGACCGAATCGCAGCCCGGCGACGCCGCCGCGGGACCGCTCGTCGAGCTCGACATCGCGTACGACGGGGCAGACCTCGACGACACCGCGCGGCTGCTCGGCACGACGCCGGATGCGCTCGTGCGCCGGCATGCCGAGGCGCAGTGGCGCGTCGCCTTCACCGGCTTCGCGCCGGGCTTCGGGTACCTCGTGAGCGACGAATGGCCCTACGTCGTCCCGCGTCTGGAGTCCCCGCGCACGCGGGTTCCCGCCGGGTCCGTGGGACTCGCCGGCGCCTTCTCGGGCGCGTACCCCCGCGACACCCCGGGCGGCTGGCGCCTGATCGGCACGACCGGGGCGCCGCTGTTCGACCCGGCCGCAGCATCCCCCGCCCTGCTCGCTCCCGGCACGCGGGTGCGGTTCCGCCCCGTCGCCGTCGTGACGCCACGACCCGGAGGAGGAGCGGATGCCGCCGCCCCGACGTCCCGCCGTGGTCTGCGCATCGTCGAACCGGGGCTGCTGTCGACGATCCAGGATCTCGGGCGCGCGGGCGCGGCCTCGGTCGGCGTCGCGGTGTCGGGAGCCCTCGACCGCACCGCCTTGCGCACCGCGGACCGGCTGCTCGGAAACCCCGAGGGCACGGCGGCGATCGAGGTGACGATGGGCGGCTGGCGCGCCGTCGCCGAGACCGACCTGTGGGTCGCCGTCACCGGCGCGTGGGGTCGCGTGCGCCTCGACGGCCGAGAGATCGACCCCTACGAGGCGCACGCGTGGCCCGCCGGCGCCGAGTTGCACCTGGACTGGTTCACGCACGGTGCGCGGGCGTACGTCGCGGTGCGCGGCGGTGTCGACGCTCCGCCGGTGCTGGGGTCGCGCGCCACCGACCTGCTGGCGGGGCTCGGTCCCGCCGCGCTGCGCGCGGGTGACCGCGTGCCCGTCGGCCCGGCGCCGCCGACGCCGATCCCGGTGGCGCCGCCGAACGCGTGGGGCGCCCCGCACGACGACGAGCTGGAGCTCGCGCTGGCCCCCGGTCCGCGCGCCGACTGGTTCGCTCCCGGCACGGCGCTCTTCGACGCCGTCTGGACGGTCACCGGCGACGCCGACCGCGTGGGTGTGCGCCTCGACGGGCCCGAGCTCGTCCGCACGCGCACGGGCGAGCTGCCGAGCGAGGGCATGGTGCCGGGCGCGCTGCAGGTGCCGCCGAGCGGGCGCCCGACGATCCTGCTCGCGGACGGGCCGGTCACCGGCGGGTACCCCGTCGTCGCGGTCGTGGCCGATGCCTCGCTCGATCTCGTCGCCCAGGCCCGTCCGGGCACGCGCATCCGATTCCGGCACGCGTGAGGTGCGGCATCCCCTCCGCGCCGTCTACCAGGCGTGCAGGGTCGCGGCCACGGCGTCGTGCTCGTGCTCGGGGAGCGCGAGGAGCACGGCTTCGGCGAGCGTGAGCTCGGCGCCGGCCGCCTCGCCCGCGGCGACGCTCGCCGCGTCCCGCCCCCGCAGGATGTCGAGGTACGGCGTGTGCACCGTGAACGCCTCGACGTCGAAGATGCCGATGCGCCGGCGGATCTCGCCGGCGGCGACCGCGAGCGCCGCCGCCCGCCAGGCCTCGCCGTGCGCCGCCGCGACGGCGCACACGCCCTCCAGCCCGTAGGCGACGCCCTCGTCGTAGTGCAGCCGCACCGACATGAGGAGCGTGCGCACGAACTCGTGCTCGGCGGTCTCGAGGTGCCCCAGCTGGAAGTTCAGGCGCGAGCGCAGGTTGCCTGCGACGGAGGTCGTGAACAGGTCGCCGTGCTCCCGGGCGACCGCGGTGGCGCGGTCGAAGTGGGCGAGGGCGTCGTCGGTCGCCCCGCGCACCCACGCCAGGCGTCCGAGCGAGACCTCGGTGATCGCCTCGGCCCACGCGTTCCCCTGCTCCCGCAGCCGCACCACGGCGTCGCGCAGCTCGGTCTCGGCCTTGTCGGAGTCGAGGTCGGAGAACTGCACGCGCGCCGTCGCGCGCGCCGCGAGCGCCATCGCCGCGGCATCCGGGTCGCCCGACTCGGTGAACAGGCGCACGCACTCGCCCAGCCCCGCCACGACCTGCTCGCTCGGTCGCTGCCACATCTCGCCCCACAGGGCGAAGAACCACGCGATCGCCCGCGTGTGCGGCGTGATGGGCTGGTCGTGCTGCTTCTCCAGGAGCTCGAGCATCCACACCCGCACCTCGGCGAAGAAGCCCGAGATCCACCAGTAGATGAGGAGGCTCCACGCGAAATCCCCGGCGTCGTCCAGCCGGTCGGTGTGCACGAGGTGCCGGACCGCGGCGCGCAGGTTCGGCAGCTCCAGCCCGAGCCGCGCGACGGCGTCGGCCTGACCGGGCCCGCCGAGGTCGGGTGCCACGCGCCGCACCAGGTCGCAGTAGTAGTCGGCGTGCGCACGGCGCACGCGCACCGCTTCGCCGCGCTCCTTGAGACGGCCCAGGGCGTACTCGCGCACGATCGCCAGCAGCGAGAACACGCGCCGGCCCCCCAGCTCCCACTGCTTGACGAGCGAGCCGTCCACGAGCGCCGCGAGCGCGTCGATGGCCTGGCCGTCCCACGAGCGGCCCCGGCCGAGCGCCTCGACGGCGTCGAGCGTGAACCGCGTCGCGAACACGCCGAGGTCCTCGAGCAGGTCGCGCTGCACATCGGGCAGCAGGCTCACGCTCCAGTCGATCGTCGCCCGCATCGTGCGGTGGCGCTCGGGCAGGTCCCGGACCGCCGCCGTCAGCAGGGGCAGGCTCTGCCCCAGGCGCTCCGCGATGCCCGCGGGACTCAGGATGCGCACCTTCGCCGCGGCCAGCTCGATCGCCAGCGGCAGGCCCTCCAGCGTGCGGCAGATCGCCGCGAGGTCGGCGGCGTTGCCGGGCGTCACGTCGAAGCCGGGGTCTATCGCCTTCGCGCGGTCGACGAACAGCGCGACCGCCGCCGTGCGCGTCGCGGGGTCGAGGCTCGCCGGCAGCTCGCCGCGCGGCGTCGGCAGCGGCGGCACCTCGTACACGCGCTCGCCGCGGATGCGCAGCACGATCCGGCTCGTCACGAGGAACGTCGCCGCCGGCGCCACCGTGTACAGCCGCACGAGGACGGGCGCGGCATCCACGATCTGCTCGAAGTTGTCGAGCACCAGCAGCACGCGGCGGTCCGCGAGCGCGTGCGCGATGCGCTCCTCGAGAGCGGCCTCGCCGTTGTCGCGGATGCCGAGGTGGTACGCGATCGTCGGCAGCAGCAGCCCGGGCTCGAGCACGCCCTCCAGCAGCACGAAGTACACGCCGTCCGGGAACAGGTCGTCACACGCGCGCGCCGTCTCGATCGCCAGGCGGCTCTTGCCGATGCCGCCCGGACCGACGAGGCTCACCACCCGGTCGACGCCGCGGGCGAGCAGCGTTCGCACGGCCTCGATGTCGCCGTCGCGGCCGATCGTCGTCGTGTACGGCACGGGCACGCGGCCGGCCAGCGACGTCGCAGCGCCCTCGGGCGCAGCATCCGCACGGGACTCGTCGAACCGTTCGGCGAGCAGCATCGCGAGGTCGGCGGCGACCTGGTCCTCCAGCTCGGCCGCCGAGCGGAAGTGCAGGTACGCGGCGGTGTCGTCGTCCTGGATGCGCGCGATGAGCGCGCCGAGGCGCTCGTCGCGCTCGTCGCCGTCCTTGACATAGATGAGCTTCGGCATCTCGGGCGGAGCGAGGTTGTACTCGTCCTCGAGCCCCGACACGTCCTCGCCGGGCGCCACCCACCCGTAGCTCGCGCCGTAGATGCCGACGAACACGTCGCTCTGCGCGAGATAAGAGCGGTACAGCTCCCGCGGCGGATGCGGCCGAGCCCCCAGCTCGAACATCACCGGCGCGAGTCTCAGGCGCTCGACGGCGGCCTTCACCGCCTCACGCTCCTCCGCGAGCTCGCGCAGGGTCGAGCTCACGAACACCCGGATCCGCTGGTCGGGCGTGCGGATCACGGGGGATCGTCCCCCAGTCATGACCACATCATGGCCCTGCCGCGCGCGTCCCGCCACAGGTTTCGGTACACCGGTGTATCGGCGTGTCGCTCCCGTCGCGTCGCGTGGATGCCGCCACCCGTGGCCGTCGCGTGCTCGCAAGGGGTCTACCGGCAGGCGTCGTCGAGGCGTACCTTGTGCGCCGGGGAGGGCCGCACACCGCGACCTTCGAATCTGGGGAGGTACGGAATGAAGCGATTGGTCGCGGGCTGTGCGCTCGCAATCGGACTGGTGCTGGCGGGCGCGGGGGTCGCCAACGCCGGTGAGGCCACCGGCAACGGAAAGGACACCCACGGCGCCGGCAACGGCCATTCGTCGGAGTGCGCCTTCTCGGGGCAGGACACGCCCGACGCCATCGAGGGCAACCCCGAGGGCTTCGACGACGACGCCCTCGCGATGAGGGGCAACCAGAAGAACGGCTACCACGGCACGCAGAGCTACGGCATGTTCGTGCGGGCCGGACTGAAGGACATCGTCCCGTCGCCCGGCGTGGCCTGCAACGGCAGCGGCAAGGGCTGATCCGAGCGCGCTCACGCGCATGGTCCGGCTGACGGACCGCCGTCGGGGTCGTCGCACACACCGCGCGACGACCCCGATGCTGTGAACAGTCTGCGAGAATCGGGCTTATACCGCAGCATCCGAAACTCGTCAAGAATCCGACTGGACACGGCGCGTCGTCCGACGTATAGTAGGTCTTTGCGCTCTTGGATTCCCCCTGCCCTCATATGGTGGTCGGCTGTGCCTGCGCCCCCTCGCTCGTCGCGAGGCGTGGTGCGCGGGCTTCGGGGACGAAGAGCACTCCACCTGACGACAAGGAAACGAGCCCTACGGGCCCACGGAGGTAATCCCCTTGGCTGCTGCGCGCAACGCATCCAACCCCACCACCACCCCCAAGAACGGACGCGGAGCTTCCCGCCTCTCGTTCGCCAAGATCTCCGACACGCTGACGGTCCCTGACCTTCTCGCGCTGCAGACCGAGTCGTTCGACTGGCTCGTCGGCAACGAGGCATGGAAGGCCCGCGTCGCCGACGCGAAGGCCGCCGGTCGCACCGACGTGCCCGAGGTCAGCGGCCTGGAGGAGATCTTCGAGGAGATCTCGCCCATCGAGGACCTGAGCGAGACCATGCAGCTCTCGTTCACGAACCCGTACCTCGAGCCCGAGAAGTACTCCATCGAGGAGTGCAAGGAGCGCGGCAAGACGTACGCGGCCCCGCTCTACGTCGAGGCCGAGTTCATGAACCACCAGACCGGTGAGATCAAGACCCAGACGGTCTTCATGGGCGACTTCCCGCTCCAGACCGACAAGGGCACGTTCATCATCAACGGCACCGAGCGCGTCGTCGTGTCGCAGCTCGTCCGTTCGCCCGGCGTCTACTTCGACAAGACCCCCGACAAGACCTCCGACAAGGACATCGTGTCGGCGCGCGTCATCCCGTCGCGCGGTGCGTGGCTCGAGTTCGAGATCGACAAGCGCGACCAGGTCGGCGTGCGCATCGACCGCAAGCGCAAGCAGTCCGTCACGGTCTTCCTCAAGGCCCTCGGCCTCACCTCGGAGGACATCCTCAACGAGTTCGCCGGCTTCGAGTCGATCGAAGAGACGCTGTCGAAGGACACGATCCTCACCAAGGAGGACGCGCTCCGCGACATCTACCGCAAGCTCCGTCCGGGCGAGCAGGTCGCCGCCGAGGCCGCCCGCGCGCTCCTGGACAACTTCTACTTCAACCCGAAGCGCTACGACCTCGCGAAGGTCGGCCGGTACAAGATCAACCACAAGCTCGGTCTCGACAAGCCGCTCACCGACTCGGTGCTGACGGTCGACGACATCGTCGCCACGATCAAGTACCTGGTGCGCCTGCACCGCGGCGACGTCGTCTTCGACGGCGTGCGCGGCGGCAAGCCGGCCGAGATCCGTCTCGACGTCGACGACATCGACAACTTCGGCAACCGTCGCATCCGCGCGGTCGGCGAGCTCATCCAGAACCAGGTCCGCACCGGTCTGTCGCGCATGGAGCGCGTCGTCCGCGAGCGCATGACCACGCAGGACATCGAGGCGATCACGCCGCAGACCCTGATCAACGTCCGTCCCGTCGTGGCGGCGATCAAGGAGTTCTTCGGCACGTCGCAGCTGTCGCAGTTCATGGACCAGAACAACCCGCTCGCGGGTCTGACCCACAAGCGCCGCCTGTCGGCCCTGGGCCCCGGCGGTCTGTCGCGTGAGCGCGCAGGCGTCGAGGTCCGCGACGTCCACCCGTCGCACTACGGCCGCATGTGCCCGATCGAGACGCCGGAAGGCCCGAACATCGGTCTGATCGGCTCGCTCGCCTCGTTCGCCCGCATCAACGCGTTCGGCTTCATCGAGACGCCGTACCGTCGCGTGGTCGAGGGCAAGGTCACCGACCAGATCGACTACCTGACCGCCTCGGAGGAGAGCGACTACATCGTCGCGCAGGCCGGTGTCGAGCTGAAGTCCGACGGCAGCTTCGCGCAGGACCGCGTCCTGGCCCGCCGTGGAAACGGTGGCGAGGTCGACCTCTTCCACTCGGACGAGATCGGCTACATGGACGTCTCGCCGCGCCAGATGGTGTCGGTCGCGACCTCGCTCATCCCGTTCCTCGAGCACGACGACGCCAACCGCGCCCTCATGGGTGCGAACATGCAGCGCCAGGCCGTCCCGCTCCTCCGCTCGGAGTCGCCCGTGGTCGGTACCGGCATGGAGGGCTTCGCGGCCATCGACGCCGGTGACGTGGTCACCGCCCAGAAGCCCGGTGTCGTGGTCGAGGTCTCGGCCGACGTCGTCACCGTGCAGCTGGACGAGGGCGGCACGCAGGACTACTTCCTGCGCAAGTTCGACCGCTCGAACCAGGGCACCTCGTACAACCAGCGCGTGGTCGTCTCGGCCGGCGAGCGTGTCGAGGCCGGCGAGGTCATCGCCGACGGCCCCGCCACCGAGAACGGCGAGCTCGCGCTCGGCAAGAACCTCCTCGTCGCGTTCATGACGTGGGAGGGTCACAACTTCGAGGACGCGATCATCCTCAGCCAGAACCTCGTGAAGGACGACGTGCTCTCGTCGATCCACATCGAGGAGTACGAGGTCGACGCGCGCGACACCAAGCTCGGCAAGGAGGAGATCACCCGTGACCTCCCCAACGTCAGCCCCGACCTGCTGAAGGACCTCGACGAGCGCGGCATCATCCGCATCGGCGCCGAGGTGCGTCCCGGCGACATCCTCGTCGGCAAGGTCACGCCCAAGGGCGAGACCGAGCTGTCGGCCGAGGAGCGCCTGCTCCGCGCGATCTTCAACGAGAAGAGCCGCGAGGTGCGCGACACGTCGCTGAAGGTCCCCCACGGCGAGCAGGGCACGATCATCGCGGTGAAGGAGTTCAACGCGGAGGACGGCGACGACGAGCTGGGCTCGGGCGTCAACCGCCGCGTCGTGGTCTACATCGCGCAGAAGCGCAAGATCACCGAGGGCGACAAGCTCGCCGGCCGCCACGGCAACAAGGGTGTCATCGCGAAGATCCTCCCCGTCGAGGACATGCCCTTCCTCGCCGACGGCACTCCGGTCGACGTGATCCTCAACCCGCTCGGCATCCCGGGTCGAATGAACTTCGGCCAGGTCCTCGAGCTGCACCTGGGCTGGATCGCCAAGCAGGGCTGGAAGGTCGAGGGCACCCCCGAGTGGGCCGCGCACCTGCCCAAGCAGGCATTCGAGGCTCCGGCCGGCACCAAGGTCGCCACGCCGGTGTTCGACGGCGCCTTCGAGGACGAGATCGCGGGTCTGCTCGACTCGACGACCCCGAACCGCGACGGCGTGCGCCTGATCGACTCGACGGGCAAGACGCAGCTGTTCGACGGCCGCTCCGGTGAGCCGTTCCCTGCACCGATCTCGGTCGGCTACATGTACATCCTGAAGCTGCACCACCTCGTGGACGACAAGATCCACGCGCGCTCGACGGGCCCCTACTCGATGATCACCCAGCAGCCGCTCGGTGGTAAGGCGCAGTTCGGCGGTCAGCGTTTCGGTGAGATGGAGGTGTGGGCCCTCGAGGCCTACGGCGCCGCGTACGCGCTCCAGGAGCTCCTCACGATCAAGTCCGACGACATCCTCGGCCGCGTCAAGGTCTACGAGGCGATCGTCAAGGGCGAGAACATCCAGGAGCCCGGCATCCCCGAGTCGTTCAAGGTGCTCATGAAGGAGATGCAGTCGCTCTGCCTGAACGTCGAGGTGCTCTCGGCCGACGGCACGGCTGTCAACCTGCGTGACACCGACGACGACGCCTTCCGCGCAGCGGAGGAGCTCGGCATCAACATCTCCAGCCGCTTCGAGTCCTCGTCGATCGACGAGATCTAAGCGCGCCAGGTAACGAACGAATTTCCGACACAGGAGAACCAGTGCTCGAATCAACCACTTTCGATCAGCTTCGCATCGGCCTGGCCACCGCTGACGACATCCGTCGTTGGTCCTACGGCGAGGTCAAGAAGCCCGAGACCATCAACTACCGCACCCTGAAGCCCGAGAAGGACGGTCTGTTCGGCGAGCAGATCTTCGGACCCTCGCGCGACTGGGAGTGCGCGTGCGGCAAGTACAAGCGCGTCCGCTTCAAGGGCATCGTCTGCGAGCGCTGCGGCGTCGAGGTCACCAAGTCCTCGGTCCGCCGTGAGCGCATGGGCCACATCGAGCTCGCCGCGCCCGTCACGCACATCTGGTACTTCAAGGGCGTCCCGTCGCGCCTCGGCTACCTGCTCGACATGGCGCCGAAGGACCTCGAGAAGGTCATCTACTTCGCGGCGTACATGGTGATCTCGGTCGACGAGGAGGCGCGTCACCGCGACCTCTCGACGCAGGAGAACAACATCCGCCTCGAGCTCAAGACGCTCGCGGACCGCCGCGACGCGCGTGTCGCAGCCCGCCTCCAGAAGCTGGAGGAGGAGCTCGCCGCGCTCGAGGAGGAGGGTGCCAAGGCCGACCAGAAGAAGAAGGTCAAGGACGCCGCCGAGAAGGAGATGGCCTCGATCCGCAAGAACGCGGACGACCAGGTCACGCGCCTCGAGAAGGTGTGGGAGGACTTCCGCAACCTCGAGGTCGGCCAGCTCAAGGGCGAGGACGAGATCTTCCACGAGCTGCAGGACCGCTTCGGTCAGTACTTCGAGGCCCACATGGGTGCCGAGTCGATCAAGCGCCGCCTGGAGAGCTTCGACCTGCAGGCCGAGGCCGACAGCCTCCACCTGCAGATCTCGGAGGGCAAGGGCCAGCGCAAGATCCGTGCGATCAAGCGCCTGAAGGTCGTCAACTCGTTCCTCGCGACCGGCATGAGCCCGGCCTCGATGGTGCTGGACGTCGTCCCGGTGATCCCGCCGGAGCTTCGCCCGATGGTGCAGCTGGACGGTGGCCGCTTCGCGACCTCCGACCTGAACGACCTGTACCGCCGCGTGATCAACCGCAACAACCGCCTCCGTCGCCTGATCGACCTCGGTGCCCCCGAGATCATCGTCAACAACGAGAAGCGCATGCTGCAGGAGGCCGTCGACGCGCTGTTCGACAACGGCCGCCGCGGTCGCCCCGTCACCGGTACCGGCAACCGCGCCCTCAAGTCCCTGAGCGACATGCTCAAGGGCAAGCAGGGTCGCTTCCGCCAGAACCTGCTCGGCAAGCGCGTGGACTACTCGGGCCGTTCGGTCATCATCGTCGGTCCCCAGCTGAAGCTGCACCAGTGCGGTCTGCCCAAGCAGATGGCGCTCGAGCTGTTCAAGCCGTTCGTGATCAAGCGCCTGATCGACCTCGGTCACTCGCAGAACATCAAGGCCGCCAAGCGCGCCGTCGAGCGCACGCGTCCCGAGGTCTGGGACGTGCTCGAGGAGATCATCCGCGAGCGTCCCGTGCTGCTGAACCGTGCGCCCACGCTGCACCGTCTCGGCATCCAGGCCTTCGAGCCGCAGCTCGTCGAGGGCAAGGCCATCCAGCTGCACCCGCTCGTCTGCGCGGCGTTCAACGCCGACTTCGACGGTGACCAGATGGCCGTGCACCTGCCGCTGTCGGTCGAGGCCCAGGCCGAGGCCCGCATCCTGATGCTGGCGTCGAACAACATCCTGAAGCCGTCGGACGGCCGCCCGGTGACCCTGCCCTCGCAGGACATGATCATCGGCCTGCACCACCTGACCACGGTCAAGGAGGGCGCTGCCGGTGAGGGTCGTGTGTTCGGCTCGGTCGGCGAGGCGATCCTGGCGAAGGACGAGGGCACCCTCGACCTGCAGGCCAAGGTCCGCATCCGCATCCCCGGTCTCGCCTTCCTCGAGGGCGAAGCTCCCGAGGGCTACGAGCGCCACGGCCTCGTGGACGCGTCGCTGGGCCAGGCGATCTTCAACGACACGCTCCCCAAGGGCTACCCGTTCGTGCGCGAGCAGGCAGACAAGGGCAAGCTGTCGCAGATCGTCAACAAGCTCGCCGAGGAGTACCCGAAGGTGGAGGTCGCGGCTTCGCTCGACCGCATCAAGGACGCCGGCTTCTACTGGGCCACGCGTTCGGGTGTGACGGTCGCGCTCAGCGACATCCTCACGCCGCCGAACAAGGGCGAGATCGTCGCGGGCTACGAGAAGCAGGCCGCGAAGGTCCAGGCGCAGTTCGAGAAGGGTCTCACCACCGACGCCGAGCGTCGTCAGGAGCTCATCAAGATCTGGACCGAGGCGACCGACGAGGTCCAGAAGGCGATGCGCGACCACTTCCCGGCCGACAACACCATCAACCGCATGGTCTCGTCGGGCGCCCGTGGTAACTGGCTGCAGATCCGCAACATCGCGGGTATGCGAGGCCTGGTGAACAACCCGAAGGGTGAGATCATCCCCCGTCCGATCATCTCCTCGTACCGCGAGGGTCTGTCGGTGGCGGAGTACTTCATCGCGACGCACGGTGCCCGTAAGGGTCTGGCCGACACGGCCCTCCGTACCGCCGACTCGGGCTACCTGACGCGTCGTCTCGTCGACGTCTCGCAGGACGTCATCATCCGGGAAGAGGACTGCGGCACCACCAAGGGCCTCGAGTTCGTCATCGCGGCGCCGAACAGCGACGGCGAGCTGGTGCGCGACGCGAACGTCGAGAACTCGGTGTTCGCCCGCACGCTCGCGGCCGACGCCGTGGCCCCGACCGGCGAGGTCGTCGCCTCGGCCGGTGAGGACGTCGGCGACGTGCTCATCGACAAGCTGGTGGCGGCCGGTGTCGAGTCGATCAAGGTGCGCTCCGTGCTCACCTGTGACTCGGCGGTCGGCGTCTGCGCGAAGTGCTACGGCCGTTCGCTCGCGACCGGCAAGATCGTCGACATCGGCGAGGCCGTCGGCATCATCGCGGCCCAGTCGATCGGTGAGCCCGGCACGCAGCTGACGATGCGTACCTTCCACACCGGTGGCTCGGCCTCGGCCGACGACATCACGCAGGGTCTTCCCCGCGTGCAGGAGCTGTTCGAGGCCCGCACCCCCAAGGGCGCGTCGCCGATCGCCGAGGCCGACGGCCGCATCACGATCGACGAGACCGACAAGTCCAAGAAGGTCATCCTCACGCCCGACAACGGCGACGAGCCGCACGTCTACCCGGTCCTGAAGCGCGCGACGCTCCTGGTCGAGGACGGTCAGCGCGTCACGGTGGGTCAGCCGATCCTGGTGGGCACGCTCGACCCCAAGGAGGTCATGCGTGTCATGGGTGCCCGTGAGGTGCAGAAGTACCTCGTGAACGGCGTACAGGGCGTGTACCGCTCGCAGGGTGTGCCGATCCACGACAAGCACATCGAGGTCATCGTCCGTCAGATGCTGCGGAAGGTCACCGTGGTCGACCACGGCGACACCACGCTGCTGCCGGGCGAGCTGGTCGACTTCAAGAAGTACCAGAACATCAACCGCGAGGCGGTCGGCGAGGGCAAGCGCCCGGCGTCGGGTCGTCCCGAGCTGATGGGTATCACGAAGGCGTCGCTCGCGACCGAGTCGTGGCTGTCGGCCGCGTCGTTCCAGGAGACCACCCGCGTCCTGACGCAGGCGGCCATGGAGGGCAAGAGCGACCCGCTCATGGGCCTCAAGGAGAACGTCATCATCGGAAAGCTCATCCCCGCCGGAACGGGCCTCGCGAAGTACCGCGACGTCACGGTCGAGGCGACGGAAGAGGCCAAGAGCGAGCGGTACCCCAACCGCATCTTCGCCTCGGACGGCGCGTACACCGACGCCGACCTGAGCTACGTCGACTTCGACAGCTTCTCGACGGACGGCTTCTCGACCGACTACAACTGAGCGCACGGTCTCTGACCGCACTCACGAAGGGCCCCGGTTCGCCGGGGCCCTTCGCCGTTCCCGCGGGGGAGAGGGGATGCCGGCGGCCGCGGCACCGGGAACGGTCGGCGCCTGCCGCGCGCCGTGGCGTGGCATCCCGTCCGCCGACTTACCGTGGAGGTGACGGTCGGGGGGACCATGGCACGGATCGGCGGGCGCAACTCGTGGATCGCCGTGCCCGCGGGGATGCTGTGCGCGGGGGTCGTCGGCGCGCTGGTGTGGCTGGCACTGCCCATGGTGCCGGTGTCCATCGCGTGGCTCGGCGACACGCTGCGCACGGCGACGGCGCCCCTTCCGACTCAGACCGCCGTTCCGACGCCGGCGCAGGATGCGGCGACCGGCGTGGCGGTCGACTGCCGCTCGATCTACTCCGAGGATCTGTGGAACGAGCTGATGTGGCATCCCGGGTCGCTGCTGGGTCAGTCGCTGGCCGCGCCGACGACCGATGCCCGCGCCTTCGCCGACGCGGTGTCCGCGGACGTCGCGGTCACATGCGTATGGCGCTTCGACGGCGGGGGGATCGTGACGACGCTGGCGAGGGTCGACGCGGACGCGCAGGGGATCGCCGAGCCGTCGCTGACCTCTGACGGGTTCACGTGCCGGTCGTCCGGCGCCGCGCTGGACTGCACGCGCACCCAGGGGGGCGTCGTCGAGGAGCACACCCTGCGCGACGGGCTGTGGCTCGTCAGCGTCGAGACGGGATGGCACCCCGACGACTTCGGCGCCCGCCTGGAGCGTCAGGTTTTCGGGTAGCCGACAGAGTCCGGTGAGCTCGTGTCAGCCGAAGACGGCCGCGACCACCGCGGTCGTGTAGCCGGTCGGCGCGAGGTTCGAGTACCGGGTGTCGATCAGCACGCCGTCGCGCCAGTACAGCGTGCGCCCCGACGTGACGGGGTAGTTCGGATCCTGCCAGGTCTTCTCGCAGCGGGTGCCGGCGTCGGGGGTGTAGCAGGTGAAGCCCTCGTCGTCGGCGAGCTTGTTGAGCTGCTCCAGCGCCGGGCCGCGTGACACGTACGAGATGGTCGTGACGAGGCTCGTGGCGTCGGCTGCCGGGTCGCCCCACACGCAGATGAGGCTGCCGTCGGGCTGGGTGCCCGAGGGGCCGAAGGCGGGATCGTTCAGCGGAACGCCCTCGAGCTGTGCGAGGACGTCGGCGTTGAGGATCGCACGGCAGTCCGTGGGGATCTCGGCCTGCGCCGTCGGCGTCGGGGTGGGCGTGGGAGTGGCCGAGGTGCTCGCCGACGGTGTCGGCGTGAAAGTGAGGCCGCCCTCCGGGGTGTTGTCGGGCGCGCACGCGGTGAGCGCCGCGAGAGCGAGGAGGAGGGATGCCGCCGCCACGGCGAGTCGGGGCGCTGGGGGTGCCATCGATCCAGGCTAGTCGGCGCGGGCCGTCCGCGCCGCGCCCGGCACGCCTCCGCGGCATGCGAGAGGGCACGGGATACTGTCGCACTGCCGGGTACACGCCCGGCGTGAGGAGTGCTGACGATGAGTGACCCCAAGTCGTCCTACGGCGAGCCCGTCGAAGAGCCCGGCGGCGTCGACGACGTCGTCGGCCGCGCGAACGAAGGCCTCGCCGAGGCGGAGGCCGCAGGACGCGGCGCCGACACCGCCGACACGTCAGATTCCGAGACTCCGGCCGACACCGCCGCGGAGGCTCCGTCGGCGCCCGCCGAGGTTCCGGCCGAGCCCGAGCCGGCGGCGGCCGAGCCGGCGGCCCAGCCCGCCGCACCCGCCGCCGAGCCCGACCCGTGGGACTCGGCGGAGGCGGCATCCCTCGACGTCCCGCCCTCGACCGCGGCCGACACGGCCGTGTACTCGTCGGCGGCCGACGAGGCGCCGACCGTCGTCGACGCGCCCGTCGTCACCCCGAGCGAGCCCGTCGTGGCTGAGCCGGCCGTCGTGGTCGCCGCGGCCGCGCCGCAGCCTATCTTCGTGCAGGCGCCCGAGGCTCCGCGGCTGCGCGGCAACCGCGCCGCCGCCGGTGCCATCGGCCTGCTGGCGGCGCTCTCGTTCGCGGTGCTGTACCTCGCGCTCGGGCTCGGCGTCCGCGCCATCGAGGGCGACGTGACGGGCGACAACATCGGCACGACCGCCCTCGACGCGCTCGGCACGTGGTCGCTGTGGGTGCCCGTGGTCGTCTTCTTCCTGGCCTTCTGGCTGCTCGGCGCGATCATCAACCGCGGCCGCTGGGGCGCGTGGGTCATCTTCGGACTGCTGGTGGGAGCCGCTGCGTACGGCGGGCACATCCTGGGCGCGCTGTTCCAGGCGCCGTTCTGGGAGCTGACCGCCAGTGAGGGCGGCGACCTCGCCGAAAGCCAGCTGCTGACCCCGCTCGCCTTCGGCGCGTTCGTGATCGGCCGCGAGCTGACCATCTGGTTCGGTGCGTGGGCGGCCGCACGTGCGAAGCGCGTCACCGAGCTCAACATCGAGGCGCAGCGCGAGTACGAGCGCACTCTGGAGGCCGGCCCGCAGCTCGTGCGGCAGTAGCCTCTGCATTCCGCGAGACCCAGGATTCCCGCCGGAGCAGGTGACGATGTCACCGGCTCCGGCGGGAATCACCTGTTTCGGCCAGGGGAGCCCGGCGGCCGGGGCGGACGTACCCTGGAGGTATGGCCGCCGACGGAGCCCCGGGTGCGTCAGGAGGGCCTGTGCGACCCGCCGTCGCGCTCGCCTTCTCGACGATCGGCTTCGTCGCGCTCACGATCTTCGGACTCGGCATGGTCAGCCTCGCCACGGGAGAGGACGTCATCGCGACTTCCGGCCTCGGACAGGTGCCGGGCATCGTCGGCATGATCCTCTCAGTGCTGGCCTTCGCGGGCGGACTGTGGGCGTCGATCGGACGCCGGGGGCGGACGCCGTCGTTCGGAGGAGTCGCGTGGACGACGGCCGCCTGCTTCCTCGCCTACATCGGCGGCGTGTGGTTCGGCGTGCTCACCACCGGCGCGGGGCTCGCCGTGGCGGCCGGTGTCGCGGGTCGCCTCGCGACGTCATGGTTCGGTGCGGTCGTGGCCGGCGCCGCCTTCGTGAGCGCGTGGGCGGGCATCGCCCTGGTGCGGACCCGGGCGCATCGGCCGCGGTGGCCGTGGGAGGACCCCCGGGACGCCTGACCGGCACGGGAAACCGCCTGATTGCGGGCGAGTCCGGATGCCGCGTACTACCGTTGACCCCGTGGAGCGGTCGCTCGAGACCCAGGTCAGCCAGGCGGTGGACGCCTGGCTCGCGTGGCTGCCCCGCTGGGAGCCCGCCACGCACCGTGGACGCACGGCCCCGTGCCGCCGCTGCTTCGGCTCGCCGGTGCTGTCGGCGGCAGGCCTCGGCGCGGATGTGCCGCACGGTGTGCAGCACGGACTCTCGACGCGTGTGAAGACGATCGTCGACCGGGCGGTCGCCGAGTACACCGCGTTCAACCTGCCCATGCTCCAGGCCGAGCTCGACCAGCAGGCGACGCGCAACCGTGCCCGCAGCTATCGACCGGGCGAGGGGCTGGATCCCGAGTTCGAGGGCCTCCCTCTCGACCCGGATCCGGTGCCCGGAGCGCCGTTCCTCTTCACGATCGCGGGGCTGGCGGAGGAGGCGGACGCGGATGTGCCGGCGCTTCCGCCGCTGACCGACGAGGCCAAGGCTGCGCTGCGACAGGAGGTGGGGCTCGCCGACGACTACGCCAACATGGTCGGTCGCGAGGTGTGCACCATCCTGCTGCACCACCGCCTGCGGATCCAGGCGGCCGTCGCCGAGTATGTCGAGCCCCAGATCGAGGCGATGCTCGCCGACCTGACGAAGTCTCTCGACGCCCCGTTCGACCCCCATGAGTCCGACGAATTGGACTGAATCCAGCAATGCGGTCGCGGGCGTGATCCGCGACCGGGATACCCGGGTACCGGTGGCGCGTCACCAGAATCGATTTTGTTAGGCTAGCCAGGTTTGTTGCCGCGCATGGGTGCGTGATGCGATACGGGCGGATCGGCATGGGGAGGTACGTTGGCCACACGGCTTCCCTCGGCGCCCCCGATCGTCCCGGGCCTCGCCTACATCCGCCCGCTCGGCTCCGGCGGATTCGCCGACGTCTTCCTGTACGAGCAGGACATGCCGCGTCGCAATGTCGCCGTCAAGGTGATGCCCAGCGACGTGCGTGATCCCGAACTGCGCCGCATGTTCAACGCCGAGGCCGACGTCTTGGCGCACCTGTCGGCACACCCCTCGATCGTCACCGTCTACCAGGCGAGCATCTCGGCCGACGGCCGCCCCTACATCGTGATGGAGTTCTGCCCGGGATCGCTGTCGCAGCGCTACCGCGTCGAGCGGATGCCGGTCGACGAGGTGCTGGCGATCGGCGTGCGCATGGCGAGCGCACTGGAGTCCGCCCACCGGGCCGGCCTCATCCACCGCGACGTCAAGCCGAGCAACATCCTCATCACGACCTTCGGCACTCCGGTCCTCGCCGACTTCGGCATCTCGGCATCCCTGCAGCGCAAGAGCGGCGGCGAGGTCCTCGCGATGTCGATCCCGTGGAGCGCGCCGGAGGTCGTCGCCGAGCAGACCAGCGGCACCGTGGCCAGCGAGGTGTGGAGCCTCGGCGCCACCGTCTACTCGCTGCTGGCCGGGCACAGCCCGTTCGAGCGGCGCGAGCGCGGCCAGAACACGAAGGACCTGCTGCGTCGGCGCATCGCGCGCGCGACCTACGTCGAGATCCCGCGGCACGACGTCCCGGTGGCGCTGCAGACCATGCTCGCCACGGCGATGAACCGCGACCCCGCCCGTCGCTACGACTCGGCGCGGGCGTTCGGAGAGGCGCTGCGGTCGGTGCAGGCCGAGCTCGGCCTCTCGCCCACGCCGCTGGAGATCCCGGACGCGGAGTGGTCGCCGGCATCCGCGCCCGTCGATTTCGCCGACTCGGGTCTGCGGGGTCCGGCGCGCTCGCGCGTCGAGCGCGACGTCACCCGCAAGTCGCGTGCCGGCACGGGCGTCGCGGGCCTCGCCCGCGACGAGGACACCGAGATCTCGTCGCCCGCGCGTCGCCGCGACGGCGGCGCGCTCCGTCGAGCGCTGCCGTGGCTGATCGGCGTCGGGGCGGGCCTCGTCGTCGGTGCGGGCGCGGTCGTCGCCACGCTGGTCGCGACAGGGGCGCTCTGATGGCGGAGGGCCGGCGCATGCGTCGAGGCACCCTTGTCGGGCTCGTGGCCGCCGGCGCCGTCGTGGCCGCGGTCATCGGCGTGAGCGTCGTCTGGCCCGGACTCGACGCCCAGGAGACCCCCGACGTCGACACCGCCGTGTGGGCGCTGCAGACCGGCGAAGGCCGCCGCTACGCGCGCGTCAACACGTCGGTCGGCGAGCTCGACACCGTCCGCAGCATCAGCAACCCCGACCAGGTCGTGCAGACCGGTGAGGGTGCCTACCTCTTCAGCGACAGCTACAGCACCGTCACCCGCATCGACGAGTCGATGCCCGCCGACCTGGACGAGGAGACGCTGCAGTCCTCGCAGAAGACCCCCGCGGGCACGACCGAGGTCGTCACCGCGGGGGACTATGCGGCCTACCTCACCGACTCCGGCGCGGTCTACGCCGGACGCCTGTCGGGCGGCGACGCCACGAAGCTCGACCCGTTCCCGTCCGATGACGAGAACGCGCCGCAGTACACCGCCGACGCCATCGCCGTCGACACCCGCGGCATGCTGTTCGCATACTCCCGCGCCGACGGCTCGGTGCTGCGCTACGAGATCGGCGAGGCCGATGTGCGCGGTCGCGACGCGTTCGACCCCGAAGGTCTGTCGGCTCCGGCGATCACCGCCGCCGGCGACACGTGGGCGGTCGTCGACACCGAGGACGGCGACGTCTGGCTGCGGGGCCAGGATGCCGTCACGCAGGCGCCGATGACGAGCACCGTGGTGGTCGGGGCGCCCGACGCGCGCGGCTCGGACATCTACCTCGCCGATGACACCACACTCGTGCGGGTGCCGGTCGACGGGTCCGACATGCAGGTCGAGGTCGGCGGCGGCACCGGTGCCGTCGTGGGCACGCCCGCGCAGCCGATCACCCACGACGGCGTGACCTACGCGGCGTGGCTCGGCCAGGGCGACACCGGCGGCCTGCTGTGGCGCTCGGACGGAGGCACCGTCCCGCTCGACTACGACGGTGAGACGATGGGCGACGCCCGCCGCCCCGCCTTCGTCGCCGGCTCGTCGGCCGTCATCCTCAACGAGACGCGATCGGGCTGGGCATGGTCGGTGCCCGACGGCGCGCTGATCACGTCGAGCCAGGACTGGACGCTGGACGACCGCACCGACCCCGACGCCGTCCCCAGCGACGACCAGCTGCAAGTGGTCCTCGACCCGAAGCCGCCCATCGCCGAGCCGGACGCCTTCGGCGTGCGCCCCGGCGCGCTGGCGACCCTGCCGGTGCTGCTCAACGACCACGATCCGAACGAGGACGTGCTGACGATCGACCCGTCATCGGTCACGGGTCTCGACCCCGGGTTCGGCGCGGTGTCGGTCACCGACGACGGCCAGCGGTTCGCCGTGCAGGTCGCACCTGACGCGAGCGGGTCGGCGACCTTCTCGTACGCCGTCACCGACGGCACTGCCGAGAGCGGGCTGAACTCCGAGCCCACGACCGTGACGCTCACTGTCGCGGGCGCCGGCGCGGAGTCCGCACCGCAGTGGTGCGGCGTCGAACGCTGTCTCGTGGAGTGGCCTCAGCCGGAGGTCGCGCTCGGCGGCACCGTGACGGTGCCCGTTCTGAACGGCTGGGTCGACCCGGAGGGCGACCCGCTGCTGCTGCTGTCGGTCGAGAACCCGATGGGCGTCGGCAGCGTCGCGGCCACACCGGGCGGCGACGTCGTCTACCAGCACAGCGACGACGGCCAGACCGGCGAGCAGATGATCGAGCTGTCGGTCACCGTCGCCGATACGCAGGGGCAGACGGCGGTCAAGTCGCTCGTGGTGCGGGTGTCGCCGCAGCCGAAGCTCGCCGTCCAATCGTTCGCCGTCACCGACACGGTCGCGTCGAGCATCACCGTCGACGTGGCGGACCACGTCACAGGCACGGCGGGCACGCTCTCGCTCGACTCGGTGCGCGTGCTCGACGACGCGGCGGCGACCGCGACGGTCGTCGGCGGCTCGACGTCGTTCGACTTCACGTCCAAGAGCCCCGGAACCTACCGGATCGACTTCACCGTGACCGACGGCACGAGCGAGGCGACCGGCACGGCGCGGATCACGCTGCTGCCCGCCGATGCGCCCGCCCAGCTGGCGACGTCGCCGGTGGTGGCGTTCGTCCACCCGCAGGAGGACGCGACCCTCGAGGTCTTCGACGCCGTCTCGAACCCGACGCGACGCGTGCTGCTGCTGAGCGACGTGGTCGCCCGCGCCGACGACGGCGCCACCCTGTCGGTCGACGCGGTGGGGCAGAACCATCTGCGCGTGTCGGGCACGACGGCGGACGGCAGCCCCGGCCGGCTGGGCACCGTGACGTACCTCGTGAGCGACGGAACCGAGGACACCGGCTCGAGCGTGGAGGGCCAGGCGACCGTGTATCTCCTGCCGCCGGCTCCCGAGCTCGCGCCCATCGCCGTCGACGACACCGTGGTCGTGCGCGCCGGAGCCCAGATCGACATCCCCGTCCTCGACAACGACATCTCACCCGCGGGCGGACGCCCGACGCTCAACCCGGCGTCGGTGGCGTCGTCGACGCCCGACGCGCTCGCCTTCGCCTCGGGCGACGTGCTGCGCTATCTCGCCCCCGACGAGCCTGGGGAGTACGGCGTCGACTACTCGGTCTTCACCACCGGTTCGCCCTCGCTCGCCGACGCCGCGACCGTGCGCGTGCAGGTGATCGACGACGACGCCAACCGGGCGCCGACCGCCGACACGATGGAGGGGCGCGTGCTCAGCGGCCAGTCGGCCCAGATCGAGTTCGACGGCTTCGGCATGGACCCCGACGGCGACGTCGTGACCCTGGACCGCATCGTCGAGCAGCCGCAGCGGGGTGCCGCGACGATCGCGGCGGACGGGGCATCCATCATCTACACGAGCGTTCCGGGCGACAAGGGCCAGATCTCGTTCCGGTACCGGGTGGTCGATTCGTTCGGCGAGAGCGCCGAGGGCACGGTGCGCATCGGCGTGCTCGACAGCCAGGCGAACCCGAGCCCCATCACCTACACCGACTACGTGCAGGTGCAGGCCGGCGAGGGCAACACGATCCGCGTGAGCCCGCTGTCCAACGACGTCGACCCGACCATGGGCACGCTGGCGGTCACCGACATCCGCCCCGACGCGCCCACCACGCTGATGGATGGCAGCGAGAACCCCGAGTACGCGCGCCTGAACGACCGGATCCTCGACGTCGACGACGCCACTGTGGTGATCGCGGCAGGCGACGAGCCGGCGACGATGTCGTTCCTGTACGACGTCGAGTCGTCGTCGGGCAACACCGGTCGCGGACTCGTCGTCGTGCGCGTCGTGCGTGAGAGCGTGCCCGACTTCCCGGTGGTCGCCGACACGAACCTCACCGTGGAGACGCGCGACGACTTCCCGCGCGGGGTCGACGTGCTGGACGGCAAGGTCACGTGGTCCGGCGGCGACGTGAAGGACCTGACGCTGTCGCTGTGGGGCGAGCCCGACGACGTGTCGGTGCAGGGCTCCGAGCTGCGCGGCGAACTGCCCGAGAAGACCCGTCTGATCCCGTTCGCGGTGACCGGCACGAACTCGTCGGGCGACGAGGTCACGTCGTACGGCTTCCTGCGCGTGCCCGGCGACGACGACCTCGCCCTGACAATGCGGGCCGGCGCGCAGACGCCCGAGGTCACCGAGCAGGAGTCGACGTCGTTCGACATGGCGGACCTCGTGGCCCGTCCCAAGGGCACGCAGCTGGAGGTCGGCGCGGAGGTCAAGGCGTCCGGCGCCCGCCCCGAGGCGGTGTGCACGGTCGAGTCCGGCACGACGGTGCGCTACGACGCCGGCACCGGGGCCCCCTGGGTGGACGCGTGCCAGGTGCCGGTGCGCCTCGACGGCAAGACCGACTGGACCTACCTGTCGGTGCCGATCACGGTGAAGCCGCGCGACCCGCAGCCCGAGCTGCGCCCCGCATCGATCACCGTCGGCCCCGGTGAGACCGCGACCTACGACCTGAAGACCATGACGACCTGGCAGCTGCGGGCCGACTGGGACGGCATCGTCTACGCGACGGACCACTCCGGCGGCGCGTTCGAGGTCAGCCAGAACGGCTCCACCCTCACCGTCACCGGCGCCGACCGGGCCGTGCCGGGGTCGGAGGAGGTCGTCATCGTGTCGGTGACGAGCCACCCGGCCGTCGCTCCGGCGCGTCTCATCCTGCGCGTCGGCGCGGCGCCGTCGACGCTCCCGCAGGGCGGGTCGGTCGTGCAGCAGTGCACGCAGGCGTCGGGCTCGTCGTGCGGCATCCCTGTGATCGGCGCGAACGGAGAGGTCAATCCGCTGCCGGGCACGCCGCTCGAGCTCGTCGACGTACGGCCCACCGGCGCGTGCGCGGGTGTGAGCTTCGCCGTGGCGTCGGTCACGTCGGTCACCGCGACCTGGACGGGCGACGCCCCCGGTGCGACCTGCACGGCGTCGTTCTCGGTGCGGGACGCCCAGGGCCGCATCACCAACTCCGAGCGCGACGGGCGTGTGCTGCTCGACCTGCTCGGCTACCCCAAGGCGCCCGCGAGCGTCGCGCAGGCCTCCTATGCGAACGGCAGCGCGACGCTGCGCGTCGACCCGGGCGAGGCGCGACTCGCGTATCCGGCGCTGACCGGCTTCGTCATCCGCACGAACGGGCAGGAGGTCGCCCGCTGCACCGCCGACGGCGCGTGCCCGGCGATCCCCGCGCCCAACGGCGAGCAGCGCACGTACGAGGCATGGGCGGTCAACGCGGTCGGCGAGTCGAAGTCGAGCGTGCGCACCGTGGCGTGGGCGTACGACGCGCCGCCGGCGCCGCAGAGCGTCACGGCCGAGCCTGTCGTGACCGGCGACGGTCAGGGCGGCATCGTGTCGCTGATGATCGACGGCATCGACACCGGATCCACCGGCAGCCTCGAGATCACGAGCGACACCGGCGAGACGGTGCGAGTGCCGGTGAACGGCAACCGCCCGTCGGTCGAGGTGCCCTCGTACCGCGTCGGCACGAACCACGCGGCCCTCGTCAGGGTGACGCCGTTCTCGAAGTTCGACCTCCCGCCGGGACTCGGCGGCAGCACGTCGGGCGGCTCGGTCACCCTGCAGACGAACGGCGTCGGAACCCCGCAGTCGCCGCTGCTCACGCTGACGTCGGCGTCCAACGGCGACGGCACGTCGACGATCACCGCCAGCGCGTCGTCGATGATCAACGGCGACGGCTCGACGCGTCGCTACGGCGTCGTGCCGGACGGCCAGCGCTGCGTCGCCGAGAACCAGGCAGCGGGCACGTACACGACGACCTTCACGGTCAACGACGGCGACGAGTACACCTACCGCATGTGCGTCGAGTCGTTCTGGGGCGGCCGGTCCTACGGTCGCGCCGAAGACACTGAGAGCACTCGGGCCCAGCAGTCCGGCAGGACGCCGAAGGGGTGGACGTTCGCGGTGGATGCCACACCCAACGTCGACGCGAACGCCCGCCGTGCCGACTGGATCATCCGCGAGCAGCCCTCCACCACCGAGAAGATCCCGAACCGCAACCACGTCGAGTTCTCGGGCTGGAACAACGGCACGTCCGTCGTCGGCCAGGACCCCGGCATCCGGGTCCGCTACGTCCACGACTGGTGGGGGACCGCGACGGACTGGGCGACGGTGACTCCCAAGGCGGGCAGTGCGCCGTACCAGGTGCAGGCGACGTGGGGGATCACCTCGTGCGTCGGCGGTGGCCGGATCGCTGCGGCCGGGCAGTCCTCGGGCGGCGGAGCGACGATCACGTTCGACTACTCGGCGGCCCGCTACTTCAACAAGCGCGGCAAGGACATCACCGACACCGCCGACCGGACCGCGGTGCCCTTGGGCGCGGCCCGTGTCGAAGGCGTCGTGGTGACCGTCGACTGGAGCGCGCAGGGGTGGGGGCTGTCATCGGCGGGCGCCACGGTGCCGTCGTCCGGGTGCAGCTCCGTCGAGCCCCTTCCCACCGGGGTCGAGGCCGGATCACCGGGCCGCTTCATCTCCGACTACGACCGCATCCCCGGCAACCTCAGCGAGCTGCGCTCGATGGGCAGCCTCAGCCAGAGCGCCGCCTGGGCCGAGGGCCAGTACGTCGTGCTCGGCGACGGCAGCGAGGCCTACTGGGATGCCGCCGCCTGGCAGGCCGGCCGCGCTCCGGCGCCGCCGCCGGCGACCACCCCCTGAGCCCTGCCGCCGGGAACCCCCGTCCGCCGGCATCCACTCTCCCTCCCCGACCCCAAGGAACGACATGACCATCACGCAGGAGCAGGCCGACTGGTTCGCGCAGACGTTCGGCCAGATCGCCGACAACGTCGAGCGCGCGGTGCTCGGCAAGCGCCACGTCGTGGAGCTGGTGCTCACCGCCATGCTGAGCGACGGGCACGTGCTGCTGGAGGACGTGCCGGGCACGGGCAAGACGTCGCTCGCCCGCGCCATGGGTCAGTCGGTGCAGGGCACCAACACGCGCATCCAGTTCACGCCCGACCTGCTGCCGTCCGACATCACGGGCCTGAGCGTGTACGACCAGAAGGAGGGCGTGTTCGAGTTCCACGCGGGCCCGATCTTCGCCAACATCGTGCTGGCCGACGAGATCAACCGCGCGAGCCCGAAGACGCAGTCGGCGCTGCTGGAGGTCATGGAGGAGGGGCGCGTCACGATCGACGGCGTCTCGCGTCCGGTCGGCGTGCCGTTCCTCGTGCTGGCGACGCAGAACCCCGTCGAGCAGGCCGGCACCTACCGCCTGCCCGAGGCGCAGCTCGACCGCTTCATGATGCGCACGTCGCTCGGCTACCCGGACCACGCGGCGACCGTCCGCATCCTCGACGGCGCGGCCGTGGCGACCGACGAGCTCACGCCCATCATCACGCCGCAGGCCCTCGTGGGCATGGCCGATCTCGGCGCCCAGGTCTACGTGGACGCCCTCGTGCTCGACTACATCGCACGCCTCGTCGACAGCACGCGCACCGCCGACGAGGTGCGCCTCGGCGTCAGCATCCGCGGCGCGCTGGCGCTCACCCGGGCCGTCCGCACGCGCGCGGCGTCGCAGGCGCGCACCTACGCCACCCCCGACGACGTCAAGGCGCTCGCCGTGCCCGTGCTGTCGCACCGGCTGATCCTGCACCCCGAGGCCGAGTTCGACGGCGTCACGCAGGAGACCGTGGTCGGCCAGGTGCTGCTCGACGTCGCCCCGCCCTCACGACGCGAGACCGTATGACGCTCGAAGAGTCGCGGCTCACCCGCACCGTCCACTCCACCGGCACGGCCGGGCGCACGCACGTCACGGCGACGAGCACGGCGTTCGGCACCACGGGCCGGTCCCGGCGATCGCGCGCGTTCGTGCGCGCCGCCGTATGGTGGACGGGCGTGTGGCGTGCCACCGGCTCGGGCGTCCGGACCGCGGCTGACTGGGCCGCCGAGACCATCCGCCCCGCGGGCGCGCTCGTCGCGTTCGCGGCGAGCATCGGGCTCGTGCTCGGGATGCTGTTCGGCTGGGTCGAGTGGATGGTCGCGGGGGCGGCATCCCTTCTTCTCCTCGTCGCGGCGGTCCCGTTCCTGTTCGGTGCACGCTCGTACGACGTCGACCTGACGCTCACGCACGAGCGGGTCGTGGCGGGCGACGACGTCGCGGGCGAGATCGTGGTGCGCAACGACGGGCACCGGCTGTCGCTGCCGGGCCGCATCGACATCCCGGTCGGCGCGGGCCTCGTCGAGTTCGGCGTGCCGCTGCTGCGTCCCGGGCATCACATCTCGCAGCCGCTGGACATCCCCGGCATGCGCCGCGGGATCGTGACGGTGGGGCCGGCGACGACGGTGCGCAGCGATCCCATCGGTCTGCTGCGGCGCGAGCACGCGTTCGAGGACGTGCACGAGGTGTTCGTCCACCCGCGGACCGTGTCGCTGCCGTCGACGAGCGCGGGGCTCATCCGCGACCTCGAGGGCAGCCCGACGCGGCGGCTCGTCGACGCCGACATGTCCTTCCACGCGATCCGCGAGTACGCCCCGGGCGACTCGCGCCGGCAGATCCACTGGAAGTCGACCGCCAAGACCGGACGACTGATGGTGCGGCAGTACGAGGAGTCCCGGCGGTCGCGCATGGCCGTCGTGCTGGGGGTGTCCGAGGCGGAGTACGCCGACGCGGACGAGTTCGAGCTGGCCGTCTCGTGCGCCGCCTCGCTCGGCCTGCGTGCGGTGCACGACGCGCGTGACGTGCAGATCGTCGTAGGCTCCGAGATCCCGCGGGTGGTGCGCGGCCGGCTGCGCGCGATCCGCCACATCCCGTCGGCGGCGCCGCGCCCGATGCTCGACGGCTTCAGCGGCGTCGACCTGCTTCCGAGCACGATGCCGGTGGGCGACGTCTGCCGCCTGACCGCCGAGTCGGGGGAGCGGCTGTCGATCGCGTTCGTCGTGGTGGGCTCGCGCGTTCCGCTCACGCGGCTGCAGCAGGCGGCGCTCGCGTTCCCGGCGGACACCGAGGTCGTGGGCCTCATCTGCGACGAGCGCGCACACCCGCGCATGCAGCCGGTGTCGGGCATGACGGTGCTCACCGTCGGCACGCTCGACGACCTGGCGGGCCTGCTTCTGCGGGGAGCGACCTCGTGAGCGCCGGCATGGTCCCGGGCGCGGGCGCCCCGGGCACCGGAAAGGTGCCCGTCGTGGGCGGGCGAGCGGATGCCGCACCGCCTGCCGCGCCGTCGGACGGCCGCTCCACCCCTCGTCGCTTCGTGCCGCGCATCGCCGCCGGCGCCGTGTTCGCACTGGTCATCGTCGTCGTGGCAGCCGTGGCGGCGTGGCCGATCTATCACTCGGGGAGCTTCCTGCTGCTGGTGGGCGTCGGCTCCATCCTCGGCGGCGTCATCGCGACCGCCGCGCGGTGGCGCCGCTGGAACGCCGCGATCGTGGCGGGCGTGCTCGCGGTCACGGTGATGCTGGTCGGCGTGCCCCTCGCGGTGCCGTCGCGGCTGGGCGGCCTGCCCGAGCTTGCGCGCGGACTCGGCGAGCTCGCCAACGGCCTCGTGTTCGCCTGGAAGGACCTCGTCACCGTCGAGCTTCCGGTCGGCTCGTATCGCAACCTCCTGGTGCCGGCGCTCGTGGTGTTCCTCCTCGGCACGTGCCTCGTCCTGCTGCTGGCCTGGCGCGACGACCGCGCCGCCTACCTCGCGGTGCCGGTGGCTCTCGGCATGGTCTCGTTCGGCCTGTTCTTCGGGCGCACGTCCGTGAGCGCGCCGTGGCAGGTCGGGCCGGTCACGCTGTACGCGCCGGTAGAGACCGCCGTCGGGGTCGCCGGGCTCCTCGCATGCCTGCTGTGGCTCGCGTGGCGCACGCACGACCAGCGCATCCGCGCGCTGCAGCGGGCCGCGGCATCCAGCGGCGTCCGCATCTCGCGCAAGCCGACCGCGGCCGACCGTCGTCGCACGGTGCTCGGCACGGGCATGATGGTCGGGGCGCTCGTCATCGCGATCGCCGTCGTCCCGTACGCCGCGCGGGGCGCCGACCGTGACGTGCTGCGCTCGGCGGTCGGTCCCGACATCGATCTGTCGGCCGAGGTCAGCCCGCTCGCGCAGTACCGGTCCCTGTTCGCCGACGACCGCGCGGGCGACGTGCTGTTCACCGTCTCGGCGACGTCGGGAGACCTGCCCGAGCGCGTGCGCATCGCGACGCTCGACGCCTACGACGGCGAGGTGTTCCGCTCGGGCGGCGAGGGCGCCGTCGACGCCGGGCGCTTCGTCCGCGTGCCGTCGACCCTCGACGCGGGCCAGGGCGATGAGGTGGCCCTGACGGTGAAGATCGGCGCGTGGGACGAGATCTGGATGCCGACCGCGGGGCGGCTGCAGTCCGTGGACTTCGAGGGCGACCGGTCCGCGTCGCTCGCCGACCGCTTCTACTACAACGCGGCGGCGGCGGCCGGCGTGCAGACCGCCGGCGGCGGTCTCGCCGCGGGCGACGAGTATGTCGTGCATGCGGTCGCGCCGGCCGCGGCCGAGCTGGAGGGTCTCGACGCCCCCGGCAGCCCGGGCGGCGTCGCGGCCCCCGACAGCCTGCGGGCGTGGATGGATCAGCACGCCACCGGCTCGGGCGGCGCCGAGCTCGCCGGCCTCGTGAAGCTGCTGCGCGAACGCGGCTACCTGAGTCATGGGCTCGACGAGGGCGAGAGCGCGCCGGTGTGGACGCAGACGCTCGGCGACTACTCGTTCCAGCCGAGCGCGTCCGGCCATTCGCTCGCGCGCATCGACACGATGTTCTCTCGGCTGCTGGAGCGCGAGAGCGATCCGCGTGCCGCGGCCTCGGGCAACTACGTCGCCGCGATCGGCGACGACGAGCAGTTCGCCGTCGCGGTCGCGCTCATGGCCCGCGAGCTGGGCTTCCCGTCGCGTGTCGTGCTGGGAGCGCGGCTGGCGACGGCCGAGCCCGGGCTGTCGGCGTGCGACGACGGCGCGTGTCGCGCCGAGGACCTCACCGCGTGGACCGAGGTGCAGTCGGCCGACGGCGGCTGGACCGCGATCGACGTGACGCCCCAGTACCGGCAGAGCCCCAGCCTCGACGTGACGGAGCAGCGCGACCCCGAGAACGTCACCGAGGTGCGCCCCGACACCGTCCAGGAGGTCGTGCCGCCCGACCCGACGCAGGAGGACTCCGCGTCGGACGATCAGGACGAGCAGCAGACCGCGCTCGACCTGGCGTGGCTGTGGCCGATCCTGCGCGTCGGCGGCATCTCGCTCCTGGTGCTGCTGCTCGCGTTCGGCCCGTTCCTCGCGATCCTGTGGGCGAAGGCCTCCCGTCGTCGCCGCCGGCGGCGCACGGGCACCCCGGCGACTCGCGTCGCGGGTGGCTGGGACGAGTACGTCGACGCGGCCATCGACACCGGCCGCCCGGCGGGCCGCACCCTCACCCGCAGCGAGCTCGCCGCGTCGTTCGCGACGCCCGCCGGTGCGGACCTCGCCCGCGAGGCGGACCGCGCCGTGTTCTCGCCCGCGACGATGTCGGACGGCGACGCGGAACGCTACTGGCGTGCCGTCGATGCGGAGCGACGCGGGCTCCGTCGCGAAACAGGGTTCTGGCGCGCGGCCCGCGCGACCGTATCGTTGAGATCGTTGCTCCGCCCGCTGACGCCCGAAGCGGGCTCCCGCGCCCGATCCGCTGATCAGGCCCGACTTGCCGAAAGGGGGAGACGACGGGCCGAGCCCGTGCGTCCCACGCCATGAACGCCACCGATCCCACCGCCGCCCTCGTCGGGTCGCTGATCAGTCTGCTGCTCTCCGCGGCCGTCTACGTCTGGATCGCGCTCGCGCTGTCCGCGGTGTTCCGCAAGTCGGGTGTCGAGTCGTGGAAGGCCTGGGTGCCGATCCTCAACGCCGTCGTGCTGCTGCAGCTCGCGGGGCTGTCGGGCTGGTGGCTGCTGCTCATCTTCTTCCCGGTGCTGGGCGCCATCGCACTCGTCGTGGTGTTCGTGTTCGCGGTGTACCGCGTGAGCGTCGCGTTCGGCTTCGGCGTCGGCATGACCGTGCTGGGCGTGCTCGTCTTCCCCGTCTGGGCGTCGGTGATCGGCTGGGGCAGCGCCCGCTGGGTCGGACGAGAACTGGTCCCTTCGCCGTCGTCGCGCGGGGCCTCCGGGCGCGCCGCCGACGAGACCGCGGGGCTTCCGCCGCTTCCGCCGTTCCCCACCCCCGTGTCGCGCTCGGGCGCGCCTGCCGCGTTCCCCGCACCGGGTGCGGCGGATCCCGCGCTGAGCGGCTTCGCGCCGCCGCCCGCCTACACGCCGCCCGCGGCGCCGGCGCCGGCCGCTGCCGTGCCGGTCGCTCCGGAGACCCCGCCGGCTCCGGTCGCTGCCGCACCTGCCGAGGCCGCACCCGCCTCCGCCGTCCCGGCCGAGACTCCTGCCGCCGCTGCGGCGCCCGTGGTCGTCCCGCCCCCCGGCGGATGGACGCCGCCGCCGCTGCCGGGACGCCCCGTGTCGGCCGCGGCCGCTGAGGCGGCGCTGGACGGCGAGCCGGTACGGGCGGCATCCCCGGCTCCGGCCGGCGACACCGACCCGTGGCAGGGGTTCGGCCTCGACACCACCGACCGCAGCGCCGAGGTCACCGGCGCGTTCCCCGGCGCGCCCGCGCCGATCTCGGCCGTGCCGGCCGCCGGCCCCGAGTCGATCCCCGCGGTCCCCGCCGCCTATGACGTGCCCGAGGTGTACGCGCCGAAGCCGTCGTCGCCGATCACCCCCGGCGAGGGCATCACGCGCCCGCCGGTGACCGACGTGCCGCTCCCCGCGATCACGGGCGAGGACCGCGAGCCGTGGGCGCCCGCGCACTCGCCGATGGCCGAGGCGGACGCGTTCCCCGAGGCGTCGGGGCCCGTCTCGGCCGTGGCGGGTGTGGCAGGTGCCGGCATCCCGTTCTCGGCGCGGTCGTCGGTGTCGGCGCAGCACAGCCGCCCCGAGATCCCGGACGAGGACCCGGAGGTGTTCGACGAGACCGTCATCGCACGCCGCAAGCGCACCGAGTGGACGCTGCTGCCTCCGACAGGCGACCCGGTGGCGCTCACCTCGGACGTCGTGATCCTCGGCCGCCGTCCGTCGGCCGATGCCGCCTTCCCGACCGCGCAGCTCGTCCCCATCCAGGACGGCACGGTCTCGAAGACCCATGCGCGGCTGCAGCTGCGCGAGGACCGCTGGTACGTCGTCGACCTCGATTCCACCAACGGCGTGCTGTTCGCGACCGTCCTGGGCACCGAGGTGGAGGCGACGCCGGGCGTCGAGGTCGAGGCGGGTGACCGCTTCCTGCTCGGCGACGCCGAGGTCCGGCTGCAGCGGAGCGACGGGTGAGCGTCCCCGAGCCTCCACTCGCCGCTGGCGCGTCGAACGGAGCCTCCGACAGGGTGGGCCCACCCGACGACGCGCAGACGCCCCCCGCGTCGCCGGCGCCCCCTTCCGACCTGCCGGATGAGGCCACCGTGCTGTCGGCGCGCCGGCACCACGGAGACGACGTCGACGACGCCACGGAGCTCTCCGCGCGCCGTACCCCGCTCGGCGCTCCGGCGGACGATCTCGACGAGCACACCGTGCTGTCGACGCGACGGGCGCCCGGGACCGACGAGCTCGACGACCACACCGCGCTCGCGCCCCGGCGTGTCGAGGAGCCGGCCGACCCCGACGACCTCGACGCCACCTCGATCGCCCGACGCCGCCCCACGGCGCCCGAGCCGTTCCCGGGAACGTCCGCGCCGTCGGACACCCACACCGCCGGCGGGACGACGATCGAGGACCGCACCGACGAGACCGTGCTGCGCTCGGTGCGCCGCGCAAGACCGGCGGCGCCCCCTGCTGGGCTCGACGCCACGTCGGCCGCCGCGCGCCGCACCGCCTACGTGCCCGGCGAGGAGACATCCGATCGCCGCGCGCCGCGGTCGTCCGGGCCGGTGGTCGCGAGCAGGACGCCTGTCGCGCCGCCGTCGTCTGCCACACCGCCCCCCGCCCGCGACGGCGCCGCGTCGCGTCGTCGGCGCGACCGCCGCCGGCTGCTGGTCGCCGCCGTCGTGGCGGTCGTGGTGATCGTCGCCGCCGTCGTCGCGCTCGTGCTGCTGCTGACCTGATACCGAGGATTCCGATGACCCTCCCCGCATCCGCCCCGCCCCCGACCCTCCACGACTCCGGCCTCGACGAGGCGGCCGCGCTCGGCGTCGTGCCGGCGGCTCCCGGCATCCGCTCGCTCGCGTTCGCGATCGATGCGGGGATCTGGCTGCTCCTCGCGTCTCCGGCCGTCGTCGGGGCCGTCATGCTCGCGCTCGGCGACACCTCGTTCGTCGGCCTGCTGCTCGTGGTCATCGGCACCGCGCTGCCTCTGCTGTTCGGTCTGCTGCAGCTCGTGCTGCACGGGCGCCGCGGTGTCACCGCGGGCAAGGCCGCCATGCGGCTGCGCTCGGTCGCCGTCGACGACCTCGGCCGCGCCGGGTTCTGGCACGTCGTCCTTCGCGCGCTCGTGCTGTGGGCGAGCGGCATCGTGCCGCTCGTCGGCCCGGCGCTGATGTTCGCGTCGGGGCTGTGGGACCCGCAGGGCCGGGGACGCAGCATCCTGGACCGCGTCGGTGGATGCTGGGTCATCGACGCCCGCGCCGGCCTCGACCCGTTCGACGCCAAGGCCGTGCGCCACGCGCGTCGCGCCGCGGCCGGCCGCCCCGAGCAGAGCGAGGACCTGCCGTCGATGGCGAGCGACGCCGACGCGGCCACCGCGCTGCGGATCCCCGGCGCCCGCTCGCGCGCGGGCGTCGTCGGGCCGGGCAGCACCGGCGCCCAGTGGGAGGCCGTCGCCGACGGGATCGATGCCGGCGTCATCGCCCAGGTCCCCGGCGGAGCGGCCGCCGCCCACGCCGCCACCGGCCTCGTGACCGGCGCCCCGGGTGCCGCCTCTCCCGCGGCGACTCCGGTCGCATCCACGGCCGCGCCCGCGCCGGCCCCCCTCCCGGTCCCGGCGCCTGCTGCGGCGCCCGTGCGGACCCCGGCTCCGGCCGCCGCTCCGGCCCCGGCCCCGGCCCAGGCCGCCGCTCCTGCCCCGGCCCCCGCGCCCGCCGCGGCGTCCCCCGGCACCGGGCCGGTCGGCTCGCGCCGCGCGCAGGCGATGATCCGGTTCGACGACGGCTCGATCGTGCGCGTGCCGGCCCGCGGTCTCATCGGCCGCGACCCCGAGCCCGCCGCCGGCGAGCAGGTCGAGGCGCTCGTGCGCCTCGAGGACCCGCAGCGGCTGATGTCCAAGACCCACGCGGCGTTCGGGCAGGACACCGACGGCCTGTGGGTCGCCGACCGCGGCTCCCGCAACGGGACCCAGCTGGTGTCGCCCGGTGGCGACGTGGTCGACGTGCCCGCCGACCAGGCGGCGCGTGTGCCGATCGGCTGGTCCGTGCAGGTGGGCGGAAGGTCGTTCGAACTCGTGGCGAGAGGTGCCGATTCGTGAAGCTGAAGCTGAGCCTGCGTCGAGGCGTCGGGTCCTCCGTCGACGTCCTCGTGACCGCCGACGCGACGGCGACGGTGCAGGACGTCGCCCGCGCCCTGGCCGACGGCGATGCGCTCGCGGCGCCCGGCGGCGTGAACGCGAGCGACGTGCCGACCCTGCTGGTCGCGTCGCCTGCCGGTCAGCCGGTCCACCTGAACCCCGCCATGCCCATCGCCGATGCGCCCATCGGCTCAGGCTTCGACGCGTCCGTCGTCCCCGCGATCGCGACGGGGATGGATGCCGCAGCCACCGCCGCCGTCATGCGCATCCACAACGGGCCCGACGCGGGGCGGACGATCCCGCTGCCGGCGGGATCCAGCGTCATCGGCCGCGTCGCCCCGGCGCAGGTGCTGATCGATGACCCGCAGGTGTCGAAGCGGCACGCCCGCGTCGACATCGACCAGGGCATCGACCTCATCGACCTCAACTCCGCCAACGGGCTCATCGTCGACGGCGGGCTCGTGCAGCGCGTGCGCGTGCTGCCGGGGCAGCGCATCACGATCGGCTCGACCGAGGTGTCGTTCGCCCTCGCGCCGCGCGTGCAGACAGACGACTCGCTCGTGCTGGAGCGCGGCGGGGCGCTGATGTTCAACCGCTCGCCGCGGGTCGAGGACCGCTACACGGGCCGCGAGTTCCGGCATCCGATCATCCCCAACGAGGCCGACCCTCGCATCTTCCCGTGGCCGATGATCATGGCGCCGGTGCTGCTCGGGCTCGGGATGTTCGCGTTCACCGGCCGGGCCACGTCGCTGCTCATCGTGGTGATGGCGCCGCTCATGATGCTGGGCAACTTCATCGGCCAGCGCACCCAGCAGGGCAAGAAGCTCGAACTGGAGATCGAGACGTTCGAGACCCAGATCGACGAGCTCGAGGTGTCGCTCGAGGAGGAGGAGCGGCTCGAACGCGAGCGGCGACGGGCGGAGGCGCCCGCGACGGCGACCATCTACGAGAACGCGATGTCGCTCGGCCCGCTGCTGTGGACGCGTCGGCCCGAGCACTGGAACTTCCTCGGCCTGCGTCTCGGCGTCGGCACCGCCGACAGCCGCAACACCGTGCAGGAGCCCAACGACCAGCGCGGCATCGCACAGTACGCGCAGCAGGTGCGCGGTCTGCGCGAGCGGTTCACGCAGATCGACGACGTGCCCGCGATCGAGCTGCTGCCCTCGGCGGGCGCCATCGGCATCGCGGGTCCGCGCGAGCTCGCCGCCGACGTGGTCCGCGGCCTCGGGGTGCAGCTGTTCGGCCTGCACGCGCCGAACGAGGTCGTCACCGCCGCCATCATCGACCCGGCGTGGACGGGCGACATGGAGTGGATGAAGTGGCTGCCGCACACGACCAGCCCGCGGTCGCCGTTCGCCGAGATGGCCCTCGCCGACAGCCAGTCGGCGGGCACCGCGCTGCTCAACGGCCTGGAGGAGGCGATCCTCGAGCGACTCTCGGGCTCGGCGACGCGTCGAGGCCCGGTGGCCGAGGCCGACACGTCGATGGCGCTCGGCAAGAGCGTCGGCGAGGGGCGCGACGCCTCCGCCGTGAGCGATGTGTCGCTCGTGCTGTTCGTCACGCACGACGCGCCCGTCGACCGCCCGCGGCTGACGCAGGTCATCGAGCGCGGTCCGGATGCCGGCGTCTACACGATCTTCGTCGCCCCGACCGTCGAGTCGCTGCCGGCCGCGTGCCGCACGTTCATCGACGTCTCGGGAGGTCTCGACGACGCGATGGTCGGCTGGGTGCGCGCAGGGCATCGCGCCCGCACTGTGCAGATCGAGGGCGTCTCGCGCGGATACTCCGAGATCTTCGCGAAGCGGCTCGCGCCCGTGGTCGACTCCAGCTCGGTCGCCGCCGACTCGTCCGACCTGCCCGCCAACGTCTCGATGCTGCGCCTCATCGGCACCGACATGGCTGCGGAGCCGCAGGCCGCGATCGAACGGTGGCGGCAGAACAACTCGATCATCGACCGCCGTCGCGGGCCGCGTCCGCGGCTCAAGCGCGCCGGCACTCTCAAGGCCTACATCGGGCAGGGGAGTCCCGACGCGATGTCGCTCGACCTGCGCACGCAGGGTCCGCACGCGCTCGTCGGCGGCACGACCGGCTCGGGCAAGTCCGAGTTCCTGCAGGCGTGGGTGCTGGGCATGGCGGCCGAGTACAGCCCCGACCGCGTGACGTTCCTGTTCGTGGACTACAAGGGCGGCTCGGCGTTCGCCGATTGCGTCGACCTGCCGCACACGGTGGGCCTCGTGACGGACCTGTCGCCGCACCTGGTGCGGCGGGCGCTCACGAGCCTGCGCGCGGAGCTGCATCACCGCGAGCACCTGTTCAACCGCAAGAAGGCGAAGGACCTGCTCGAACTCGAGAAGCGGCAGGATCCCGACACGCCGCCGGCGCTCATCCTCGTCATCGACGAGTTCGCGGCGCTGGCCACCGAGGTGCCCGAGTTCGTGGACGGCGTCGTCGACATCGCCCAGCGAGGCCGGTCTCTCGGCATCCACCTGATCATGGCCACCCAGCGGCCCGCCGGTGTCATCAAGGACAACCTGCGCGCCAACACGAACCTGCGCGTGGCGCTGCGCATGGCCGACGCGGCGGACTCCAACGACGTCGTCGGCGATGTCGTCGCCTCGACGTTCAACCCCTCGCTGCCCGGCCGCGGCATCGCCAAGACCGGCCCTGGCCGTCTCGTGCCGTTCCAGTCCGGTTATGCCGGTGGCTGGACGACCGAGGAGCCCGACCGCGCGCAGGTGCGGGTCGCCGAGCTGCGCTTCGGCTCGGTGACGCTGTGGGAGGCCGACGGCGAGGGCGACTCCGAGACGCACGACGAAGACCTCGGTCCCAACGACCAGAAGCGCCTCGTGGCGAACCTGGTCTCGGCGGCGACGGATGCCGGCATCCCTGCTCCCCGTCGCCCGTGGCTCGACGACCTGGCGACGACCATCGACCTGCGGGATCTGCCCATGTCGGGCGACGAGCGCATCCCGCTGGGGCTCGCCGACATCCCGCAGCGGCAGCTGCAGGAGGCCGTGTTCTTCAGCCCCGACACCGACGGCCACATGCTCGTCTACGGCACGAGCGGAGCGGGCAAGTCCGCGACGCTGCGCTCCATCGGCATCGCCGCCGGCGCCCGGCCGCAGTCCGGCCGCGTCGCGGTGTACGGCATCGACTTCGGCACCGGCGCGCTGCGCTCGCTCGAGATCATGCCCCAGGTGGGTTCGGTGGTCTCAGGCGACGACGTCGAGCGCGTGCAGCGTCTGCTGCGCACGATCCGGCAGATGCTCGACGACCGCGGCAAGCGGTTCTCCGAGGTCAACGCCGCGTCGCTCACCGAGTACCGCACCATCACCGGCGACGCGAGCGAGCCCCGCATCATCCTGCTTCTCGACGGCTTCGGCGTCTTCAAGCAGGACTGGGAGACCACGTCGGCGCGCGCCGCGTACTACGCGATCTTCATGCGCATCCTCGGCGAGGGCCGCCCGCTCGGCATCCACGTCGTCGCCACCGCCGACCGCTACGGCGCGGTGCCCACCGCGGTGAGCGCGAACGTCACCAAGCGCGTCGTGCTGCGCATGTCGGACGAGGGGGCGTACTCCATCCTCGGCGTGCCGAAGGACGTGCTGAACGAGCGCAGCGTCCCCGGCCGCGCGATCGTCGACGGCCTCGAGACGCAGATCGCGGTCATCGGCGGCACCACCAACGTGGCCGAGCAGAACGCCGCCGGCGAGCAGTTCGCCGCGGCGCTGCGGGCCGCCGGCGCGGTGGAGGCGCGCAACATCGGCTCGCTTCCGACCGAATTGGATGCCGCCACCCTGCCCGCGAGCATCGACGCGCTCCCCGTGCTCGGCATCGGCGACGACACGCTCGGCCCCAAGGGCTTCGAGCCGGTGGGCACCTTCGTCGTGGCCGGTCCGCCGCAGTCCGGCAAGACGACGGCCGTGCGCGGCATCGTGCGGGCCCTGCAGCGGTTCGACCCGAAGGTGGAGCTGTTCCACTTCGGCGGACGCCGTGCGGTGCTCCGCGACGAGACCGCCTGGCGACGCTCGGCGATCGGCATCGAGGATGTCCGGACCCTCGCCAAGGAGCTGAAGGACATCGTCGCCGATGAGGCCGTGGGCGGTCGCATCGCGATCGTGGTGGAGAACATCACGGAGTTCGGCGACACCGATGCCGAGCGGCCGCTGAAGGAGCTGTTCCAGGCGGTCAACCGCAGCGATCACTTCCTCATCGCCGACGGCGACGTGACGCAGCTCTCGGGCGGCTACGGACTGATCGGCGAGCTCAAGGCCGGCCGGCACGGCATCGCGCTGCGCCCCGAGAGCTACGACGGCGAGTCGCTCTTCAAGGTGCCGTTCCCCAAGGTGCAGCGCCACGAGTTCCCGGCGGGCCGAGGCCTGTTCGTCGAGAACGGGCGCTTCGTCACGGTGCAGCTCCCGCTGGTCGGGTGACCATGGGGAATGGTCCCCATGTCGGTGTGAGCTCACGGTTGGTTAGCCTGTGCGAGGGCCTGATCGGGTCCGTGGGTTTTGACAAAGGGACGGATCATGGCTGATTTCAAGGCTTCTTACGGCGAGATGGAGTCGATGGCGGGCAAGCTCGACTCGGGTCGTGAGGAGATCGGCGACGTGCTGCGTCGCCTGAAGAGCGACGTGGACCGTCTGCTCGGCGACGACTTCAAGACGCAGCACGCGTCGGGCAAGTTCGGTGAGGGCTACAACGAGCTGACCACCGGTCTGGAGAAGGCCATCGAGGGCATCTCCGACATGGGCGAGTCGCTGCGCAAGATGATGCAGGCCATCAAGGACACCGACCAGGCCCTCGCCGGCAACTGACACCGATGCTGAGGGATGCCGGCGGCCGCGGCCGCCGGCATCCACCTGTCCATCTCGAGAGGGGAAACGCGCATGGCCGGTGACGGAATGGACGTCGACCTCGACGACCTGCGGACGATGGTGACACGACTCGGAGCGTTCAAGACCGAGTTCGAAGAGATCGGCGGCAACACCGACGACGTGTCGGGGGCGGTCGGTCGTCCGGCGGGGCGCTCGGAGCTGCGCGACAAGGTCGACGAGTTCCAGGGCGGCTGGGACGGCAACCGCGAGGTCGTCGTGGAGGACCTCGACAAGGTGTACCAGCACCTCAAAGGCTTCGTCGACACCATCGGCGACCTCGACGTAGAGATGGCGAAGGACCCGGAATGACCTACTCACCGAACCGTCACTTCCGCCTCGAGGCGCTCGACGGCGACCCGGGCGACATCCAGGCCGCCGGGCAGACCTACACCCACGTGGGCCAGCGCATGGAGTGGACCTCGGGCGAGCTCAAGAAGCTGTCGAGCGAGGAGCGCTACAAGGCCGAGGGTCTCGACGCCATCCGCGAGGACGCGGGGGAGCTGTCGCACCTGCTCGGCCAGGTGGCCAAGCGCTACACCGCGTCGGGCCCCGTGCTCGTGACCTACGCGGGCGCACTGCTGACCGCGCAGACCCGCACGGTGAACCCGCTCATCGACGACATCTGGCGCGCGATCGAGCGTCACGACGCGGCCGTCGCGGCGCGCGAAGAGGCCGAGGGCACGGCGCACGACCTGCGCCATCCGTGGCCGTGGCAGGACGACGCCACCGACCAGCAGCTCGCGAACGCCGACGACGCCGTCTCCGACACGCGCTACACCGAGGGCCTGCGCGAGGGCGAACTGGACGGCCTGTGGACGTCGTTCGAGTCGGGCTACGGCATCTGGGAGGACGCGTACGAGGCCGCCGTCCGCGACCTCGAGAGCGCGTACACGACCTCGGGCATCGACGACAACCCGTGGGAGGACGCGTTCGACTTCATCGCGCAGGCGCTCACGATCATCGGCACCATCGCCGTCATCGTGGCCATGTGCATCCCCGGTGTCGCCGCGATCGCCCTCGTCATCGCCACCGTCGCGGCAGTGCTCACCCTCGTCATCCACCTCAGCATGATGGCCGCGGGCTCCAAACGTGTCAGCGTCGGCGATCTCATCTTCGACGTCGTCGCCGTGCTGCCGTTCGCGGGCGGCGTGTTCAAGGCGATGCGCGGCGGAACCGCGTTCTTCCCTGCCCTGCGTGCCGCCGCCGGAATGGGGACGGCCACCCAGGGCACCATCAGCGCCGGCCGCAACGCCGTCGAGGACGGTCTGCGGACGATCGCCGGTGCCGGCGGCCGCGCGGGCGGGCAGGCGACGCGCGCGCAGAACGCGGTGGGCCTGGCCGACGACTTCCTCCGCAACAGCATCGGCAACTGGGGCCGCGGGGCGTGGAACGCGATCCGTTCGGGCGGGTCGGCTCTGGACGGGCAGGCCCTCTCGATGTCTGAGAGGATCTTCTCGGCGTGGCCGACGAGTGGCGTGCCGCGAGTCGCGGCGGTCAACTGGGTCACCCAGGTCGCCGCGCCCGGGCGGTTCTTCCAGGGCGTGAACGCGTTCAACCTCGGCTACGGCATCGAGCAGTCGGCGAGCGTCGGAGTGGGCTGGGCGGGCGGCGAGCTGCCGACGCTGTCGGACCTGCCGTTCTTCAACATCACCCGCTAGGAAGGCCCCATGCCAGATCTGGAATCGACCGTCCGCGCCGAGATCGACCGGCGGTCGCCCGAGCTCACGAAGGCCAAGCGCCTGGATGCCGTCGTCGACGCCTCGCGTCAGGCGCTGCTGGCTGTCGTGCCGCGTCTGCAGCCGGGTCTGGCGGCCGCGACCGCGCGGCAGGCAGAGCTTCCTCCGCGTCCTGCCGACACCTCCCGCGGTCATGTCACCCTGGTGGTCTTCGCCCTGCTGTTCGGCGCCTTCGCGCCGGCGATGGTGCTGCCGTCGCCTCGCAACGGACGCCCGGTGATCGATGTCGACCAGGGCGCGCTCTGGGTGGGGATCTGGGCGGTCGCGTCCCTTGTCTGCTTCGCCCTGCTCAGCCGCAGGCAGCTGACGTCGAAGTACCTGAACCCCCGTGTGAAGGGCTCGCGAATCTTCATCGTGTTCGCGGTCATCTGGATCGTCACCCTCGTGTACATCCTCTTCAACTGGGACGAGGTCGACATGTGGGAGCCGTTCCTGCCGATCCTCGGAACGGTCATGCTCGTCCTGTCGATCGTCGGGATGATCGTGCTGTGGGTGCGCGCCAAGGGCGTCGAGAAGCGGTACTGGGCAGAGGTGGCAGCGGCCGGAGGCGTCGACCCGGCAGCAGAGGGTGACCCGGTCGCCGAGTGGTGGGCGGGCGTTGCGGCTCAGCTGACCCCGGCCGAGCGGGGCGCGGGAGACACGTCGTACGGCGTCACGCTCCGGGCTCTGGAGGAGCGGGGCATCATCCGCGCGCAGGATGCCGCGCGCCTGCGTCGCAAGAATCCTCCGGTGGTGTGGGCGGGCGACGCCTCATGACGCTCGTCGATGTCGAGTACGACTCGAACCGCTGGATCCGCGTGCCACTCGACTACGTCGACACCCGATGGCCGGACGCGGCGGCATGGGCGGACTGGCTCGCCGACGAGGCGACGCGCGGCCGCCCCGACGCCGACACCGTCGCGCCGCTCGTCCGCGACAGCGCCCACGCGGTGGCGCTGTTCCCGGCCGCGCACGTCTGGGGCCGCTTCTGGCACTACCCCATCGACGACATGCCGACCGGTTTCGTCGACGTGTACCTCGAGACCCGCACACCGGACGGGACGCATGCCGCCGACCTGCTGCCCGACGCCGGGTTCACGGCTGTGACCCCGGTGCTGGAGCGGCTCGAAGTCCCCGGGTTCACCACCGCGGTGCGTCGGCGCAGCCTCGTGCTCGTGCTGCGCGACGAGGCCGACGAAGACCCGATGCCGATGCCGCGCGTCGAATGGCTCGGCGTCGGCCCCCAGTGGGTCTGCTACATCATCACGAACGACCACGACCCGGCCGCCGCGAACGCCCGTGCCGTCGACACCGACGCGCTGTTCGCCGCGGTCGGCGCCGAGGCGCACGCCGCCGCCTCGTCCGCCGGATCCGACGGAGGCCGCTGATGTCGCTGCGAGACGAGCTGCTCGGTGTCGAGAAGCCGCCGACCGCGGCGACGCCGTACCGCCTCCTGTGCCCGGCCGGCTGGCGGCGTGTGCCGACCTCGGTGCTCGCCGACGAGCTCGCCGAGTCCGTCGTCGCACAGTTCAAGGAGGCCGGGCGTCCCGACCTCGTGCTGCAGATGCGTGGCCTCATCTCCCAGCTGCGGTCGGCGCTGCGCGCGTCGCGTGCGTTCGACGCGTATCTTCCGCCGCTCATCCAGGGCCAGCCGCTGCCGGCCGTGCTCACCGTGGCGCCCCTCGTGCGTCCGGTCGACGTCTCGTGGGATGCCGCGATCGGCCGCCTCGCCCGCCACGCACCGGTCGACGTGCCGGAGTTCACCGAGACCCGCATGTGGCGGTGGACACGTGACGAGCAGATGGAGGGCGAACCGGGGGAGCCGGCGCTGCGCACCCGCGTGCGACACTACGTGGTGCCCGTCGTGGGCGAGGACGACACCCGGCGCGCGCTGCATTTCGTCTTCACCGTCATGAACCTCGACGGGGTGTCGCTGCCCGGCGAACCCGCCCGCGACGACGCGGCGGCGATCACCGAACTCCTGCTGGAGACGGGCGACGTGATCCTCAGCACGATGCGCTGGCTGCCGCCGAAGGCGTGACCCGCGTCGTGGATCGGGGGCCCAGGGGGGTGCCGGGGCGCCGGCATCCACCCCGCGTTTGCCCGACCCCCGAAACCCACGTATCATAGAGCGGGTGTGCGCTCACGCGCGCCGTCCGACGCGCCTCGGCGTGTCGGCGGACGGGTGGGCGCCGCATTCCGGGAACGGCCTGCGAACAGGCCACCCCCACGGCATACCCACCAAGAAACGCACGGCAGGTTCCTGTCGCGCCGGTGGGTTTGTGGTGAAACCACGACGCTGTCACCGTGCAGCACAATGAGGAGAGAACGTGCCAACTATTCAGCAGTTGGTTCGCAAGGGTCGCTCGCCCAAGGTCTCGAAGACCAAGGCGCCGGCGCTCAAGGCGAACCCGCAGCAGGCGGGTGTCTGCACCCGCGTGTACACGACCACGCCCAAGAAGCCGAACTCGGCGATGCGCAAGGTCGCCCGTGTCAAGCTCCGCAACGGCACCGAGGTCACCGCGTACATCCCCGGTGAGGGTCACAACCTGCAGGAGCACTCGCTCGTGCTGGTCCGTGGCGGCCGTGTGAAGGACCTTCCGGGTGTCCGCTACAAGATCGTCCGGGGTGCGCTCGACACCCAGGCTGTCAAGAACCGTAAGCAGGCTCGCAGCCGCTACGGCGCGAAGAAGGGCTGAGTCAGATGCCTCGTAAGGGTCCCGCCCCCAAGCGTCCCGTCGCCAACGACCCGGTCTACGGCGCTCCGATCGTCAGCCAGCTGGTGAACAAGATCCTCGTCGACGGCAAGAAGTCGCTCGCCGAGTCGATCGTCTACGGCGCCCTCCAGGGCGTCGAGGCGAAGAACGGCCAGGACGCCGTCGCCACGCTCAAGAAGGCGCTCGACAACGTGCGCCCCACGCTCGAGGTCAAGAGCCGCCGCGTCGGTGGTTCGACCTACCAGGTGCCGGTCGAGGTCAAGCCTCACCGCGCCAACACGCTCGCGCTCCGCTGGCTCGTGAGCTACGCGAAGGGTCGTCGTGAGAAGACGATGACCGAGCGTCTCCAGAACGAGATCCTGGACGCCTCGAACGGCCTCGGTGCCGCGGTCAAGCGCCGCGAAGACACCCACAAGATGGCCGAGTCGAACCGCGCCTTCGCGCACTACCGCTGGTAAGCCGCTTCGACGGGCTCAGCGACCGGGTGACCGGTCCCTGAGCCCGTCGAAGGGCCGCCCGCCCAGAACCACCTTCAACCCGTAAGGACACCCCGTGGCACAAGAAGTGCTCACCGACCTCAACAAGGTCCGCAACATCGGCATCATGGCGCACATCGATGCCGGCAAGACGACGACGACCGAGCGCATCCTGTTCTACACGGGCGTCAACCACAAGATCGGCGAGACGCACGACGGCGCTGCGACCACCGACTGGATGGAGCAGGAGCAGGAGCGCGGCATCACGATCACGTCGGCCGCCGTCACGTGCTTCTGGAACAAGAACCAGATCAACATCATCGACACGCCCGGCCACGTCGACTTCACGGTCGAGGTCGAGCGGTCGCTCCGCGTCCTCGACGGCGCTGTCGCCGTCTTCGACGGCAAGGAGGGCGTCGAGCCCCAGTCCGAGACGGTGTGGCGTCAGGCCGACAAGTACGACGTCCCCCGCATCTGCTTCGTCAACAAGATGGACAAGCTGGGCGCCGACTTCTACTTCACGGTCGACACGATCGTCAACCGCCTGAAGGCCAAGCCGCTCGTGCTGCAGCTGCCGATCGGCGCCGAGAACGACTTCGTGGGCGTCATCGACCTCGTCGAGATGCGTGCGCTGGTCTGGCCCGGCGATGCCAAGGGCGACGTGACCATGGGCGCGAAGTACGAGATCCAGGAGATCCCGGCCGACCTCGCCGACAAGGCCGCCGAGTACCGCGAGATCCTCCTCGAGACCGTCGCCGAGACCGACGAGGAGCTTCTCGAGAAGCACTTCGGCGGCGAGGAGCTCACGGTCGCCGAGATCAAGGCCGCGATCCGCAAGCTCACCATCGCCTCGGAGATCTACCCGGTCCTCTGCGGCTCGGCGTTCAAGAACCGCGGTGTGCAGCCGATGCTCGACGCGGTCGTGGACTACCTCCCGTCGCCGCTCGACGTCCCCGCCATCGAGGCGAAGGACCCGAAGAACGAAGAGATCATCATCGAGCGTCACGCCGACCGTGAGGAGCCGTTCGCGGCGCTCGCGTTCAAGATCGTGACGCACCCGTTCTTCGGTCGCCTCACCTACATCCGCGTCTACTCGGGCCACCTCGACTCCGGCGCCCAGGTCGTCAACGCGACCAAGGGCAAGAAGGAGCGCATCGGGAAGATCTTCCAGATGCACGCCAACAAGGAGATGCCGGTCGACTCGGTCACCGCCGGTCACATCTACGCCGTCATCGGCCTCAAGGACACCACCACGGGTGACACGCTGTCCGACAGCGCCAACCAGGTCGTCCTCGAGTCGATGACGTTCCCGGAGCCGGTCATCGAGGTCGCCATCGAGCCCAAGACGAAGGCCGACCAGGAGAAGCTGGGTCTCGCGATCCAGAAGCTCGCCGAAGAGGACCCGACGTTCCGCGTCGAGCAGAACGCCGAGACCGGTCAGACCGTCATCAAGGGCATGGGCGAGCTGCACCTCGACATCCTCGTGGACCGCATGAAGCGCGAGTTCAAGGTCGAGGCCAACGTCGGCAAGCCGCAGGTCGCGTACCGCGAGACGATCCGCAAGGTCGTCGAGCGTCACGACTACACGCACAAGAAGCAGACCGGTGGTTCGGGTCAGTTCGCGAAGATCCAGTTCGCGCTCGAGCCGCTCGAGGTCACGGCCGACAAGATCTACGAGTTCGAGAACAAGGTCAGCGGTGGCCGCATCCCGCGCGAGTACATCGGCCCCACCGACCAGGGCTTCCAGGACGCCATGAACGTCGGCGTGCTCGCCGGCTACCCCATGGTGGGCGTGAAGGCGATCCTGCTCGACGGCGCGTCGCACGACGTCGACTCGTCCGAGATGGCGTTCAAGATCGCCGGCTCGATGGGCTTCAAGGAGGCCGTCCGCAAGGCGAACCCCGTCATCCTCGAGCCGCTCATGGCGGTCGAGGTCCGTACTCCCGAGGAGTACATGGGCGACGTCATCGGCGACCTGAACTCGCGTCGTGGCCAGATCCAGTCGATGGAGGACGCCCAGGGCGTCAAGGTCGTCCGCGCGCTGGTCCCGCTCTCGGAGATGTTCGGCTACATCGGCGACCTGCGCTCGAAGACCTCGGGCCGCGCCGTGTACTCGATGGAGTTCGACAGCTACGCCGAGGTTCCTCGCAACGTGGCTGACGAGATCATCCAGAAGGTCAAGGGCGAGTAACCCTTTTCCACCGGGATGCCTCGGTGACGAGGCATCCCGGCGGCACAACTTCACACAGAATCAACAGAACCGTCTCTACTAAGGTGGAGATATCCCCGTAGACGACCGACGCACACCAGCGTCCGGAACCTCTACACGAACGTCCTGAGGAGGACCCAGTGGCTAAGGCCAAGTTCGAGCGCACCAAGCCGCACGTGAACATCGGAACGATCGGTCACGTCGACCACGGCAAGACCACGCTCACCGCAGCTATCTCGAAGGTGCTCGCCGACAAGTACCCGTCGGCCACCAACGTGCAGCGCGACTTCGCGTCGATCGACTCGGCTCCCGAGGAGCGTCAGCGCGGTATCACGATCAACATCTCGCACGTCGAGTACGAGACCCCGAAGCGTCACTACGCTCACGTCGACGCCCCGGGTCACGCCGACTACATCAAGAACATGATCACCGGTGCCGCTCAGATGGACGGCGCGATCCTCGTGGTCGCCGCCACCGACGGCCCGATGGCTCAGACGCGTGAGCACGTGCTGCTCGCCAAGCAGGTCGGCGTTCCGTACCTGCTGGTCGCGCTGAACAAGTCGGACATGGTCGACGACGAGGAGATCCTGGAGCTCGTCGAGCTCGAGGTCCGCGAGCTGCTGTCGTCGCAGGACTTCGACGGCGACAACGCTCCCGTCGTGCGCGTCTCGGGCCTCAAGGCTCTCGAGGGCGACGAGCAGTGGACGCAGGCGATCCTCGACCTCATGGAGGCCGTCGACTCGTCGATCCCCGACCCGGTGCGTGACAAGGACAAGCCGTTCCTCATGCCCATCGAGGACGTCTTCACCATCACGGGCCGTGGCACGGTCGTCACGGGCCGCGCCGAGCGTGGCACGCTGGCCATCAACTCCGAGGTCGAGATCGTGGGTCTGCGCCCGACGCAGAAGACGATCGTCACCGGTATCGAGATGTTCCACAAGCAGCTCGACGAGGCCTGGGCTGGCGAGAACTGTGGTCTGCTCCTCCGCGGCACCAAGCGTGACGACGTCGAGCGCGGCCAGGTCGTCGTGAAGCCCGGTTCGGTCACCCCGCACACCAACTTCGAGGGCACGGCGTACATCCTGTCCAAGGAGGAGGGCGGCCGTCACAACCCGTTCTTCACGAACTACCGTCCGCAGTTCTACTTCCGCACCACCGACGTCACCGGCGTCATCACGCTGCCCGAGGGCACCGAGATGGTCATGCCCGGCGACACCACCGACATGACGGTCGAGCTGATCCAGCCGATCGCCATGGAGGAGGGCCTCGGCTACGCGATCCGTGAGGGTGGCCGCACCGTCGGCGCCGGCACGGTCACGAAGATCCTCAAGTAAGTCTTCTGACTCACTGACGAACGCCCCCGAGCTGTGCTCGGGGGCGTTCGGCGTTCGCGGGGGTGGGGCCGGTCCTGGGATGCCGTATCCACGCGCGGGCAATACCGGATCTGTGCAGCAACCGCAAGTGGGCCGCACCCGGTCCGGGTGCGTCCCACTTGCCGTCTGGTGCGTTCGAGGCCCGGGGTTCAGACCTTTGCCGCGCGGTACCCGGCGGCGACCGCTGCGCTTTCGGTGCTGAAGCAATCCTCGGGCTTCGTCGCGTTGTAGTAGCGCTGCCACGGCATGTGGTAAATCATCGAGTTGGCGTTGCCCTTGATCGGCGCCCAGGACGGGCAGGTCCAGACATCCGCAGGACTGGTGCGGCTCGGGTAACCGATGGTCGCGGTCGCGGCCGAGGACTTCGTGATCGTCGCGTAGCCGGTGAGCCGGCCCGTCACTTTCACGTGGATGGTCTTTCCTGCTTGCGCGGCGGAGATCGTGTAGGTCTTCCCGGTTGCGCCGCTGATCGCGGCTCCGTTCGCGTACCACTGGTACGTCAGCGCAGTGCCGCCCGTCCATGTTCCCGCGGACGCGCTGAGCGTGCGCGTGACCTGCGCGGTGCCCACGACGGTTGTGGTCCCTGCGCGCATGATCTTCGTGGTCGGCGCCGAGCTCTTGACGAGCGTCGTGTAGCCGGACTTGCGTCCCGTCAGCGTGACGGTGATCTGCCTCGACTCGGTGCCGGAACTCAGGACGTACGAGGCTCCCGTCGCACCGCTGATCGGCGCGCCGTTCGCGTACCACTGGTATGCGAACGTGGTGCCTGACGTCCAGGCGCCGGGGACGGCTGTCAGCCGCGCGCCGACGGCGCGGATACCCGAGATCGTCGGCGTGACGGCAGTCGAGACTCGTGAGGTCGGAGAGGACGTCTGGGCGACAGAGGTGAAACCGTTTTGCGTGCCGGTGAGCTTGACCGAGATCCGCTTGTCCTTGAGCGCGGTGGACAGCTTGACGGAGGATCCTGTGGCACCGGAGATGGCAGCGCCATCGGCGTACCACTGGTAGGTGAAGGCGGTGCCCGTCGACCACGTGCCCCTGCTCACGGTGAGCGTCGAGCCGTAGCCGACCGTGCCGGTGACCTTGGGCGTCGTCCACCGGGTGACGCGCAGCGTCGTCTTCGAAGTCTTGACGACGGTCGCCCACCCGCTCTTCGTTCCTGTGACCCTCACTGTGATCCCTTTGCCGTCCTGAGCCGTTCCCGGAGTGAACGTCGACGAGGTGGCGCCGACGATGGGCACGCCGTCGGCGTTCCATTGGTAGGTGAACTTCGTATCAGGTGTCCAGGTGTTCGTGATGGCCGTCAGGCGCACGCCGGCCGCGGCTGCACCGGTGATCGCCGGGGTTGCAGCGGTGGCCACCTTCGCGGTGGCGGCGCTGGTACGGGCTGCGTCGGTGTAACCCGTGTTCGTGCCGGTGACGCGGACCGAGATCGCTTTGTCCTTCAACGCCGTGCTGAGGGTGAGCTTCGTGGAGGTCGCGCCGCTGACGATCGCTCCGTTCGCGAGCCACTGGTATGTGAGCTTCGTTCCCGACGTCCATGCGCCGGTCGACAACGTCAGTGTCGACCCGACGGCCGCAGTGCCCGAGATCGACGGAGTCCCGACCGTCAGGGATCCCGGCTTCACCGCCGTGGTCGATGTGGAGCGTCGTGTGAACGTCGCATACCCGGCCTGCGTGCCCGTGACCTCCACCGAGATCTTCTTCCCGTACAGCGCGCTGGTGAGCGTCAGCGTCGACGTTGTGGCCCCGCTGATCACCGTGGCGTCGGCGAGCCACCGATAGGTCAGGGTCGAGCCCGGGGACCAGGCGCCGGGAGTCGCGGTCAGGACGGCTCCGACGGTGATGGAGCCCGAGATCGTCGGAGCTGCCGAAGCCAGCTCGCCCGCGGCAATGCCCGCCGTCGTTGAGGAGGTGCGGCTCACCGCTTCGAATCCGGGCTTCGATCCCGTAACTGTCACCGCGACGGATTTGCCCAGCGCCTGGGGGGTGAGTGGGAAGGTGTCCGAGGTGGCGCCCGCCACCGGCATCCCATCGATACTCCACTGGAACGCGAACTCGGTGCCCTCGGTCCACGAGCCGGGCAGGGCCGTCAGCGTTCGGCCGACGCGAGCGACGCCCTCGACGACGGGCACGCTCGACTCGACAGGGACGATCGCCGTAGACCGGAGCACTGCCGATACGTCTGCGAGCTGCTCGCCCCCGGCGAGGTCGATGACCGTCGCACTCGCGAACTCGTCGGCTCCGTCCCAGTAACGCGTGACGACCTCGTCGCCGAACGACGCCGTGAACGAGACCACGTAGCGTCCTGCCGCCATCTTGTCGAAGCTCCACCTGCCCTCGGCGTCGGTGGAGGTCTCGTCGCCGGCGGAGCCATCTGCCTCGATGATGTCCACCTGCACGCCCTCGAGTGGCGCGCCGGCGCCGTCCGTCACCCGTCCCGAGAGGGCAGCGGTGAACGTCTCCAACGATGAGCCGTCCGACTCGGCGAGGACGACGTCGATGCCGTCGGTGCTCGCGCCTTGTGCGACGGTGACAGCATCGGCCGTCTCGGCTGTGGTCGCGTTGTCCCACCACTCGCTGAGCAGGCCCTCGTCAGTCGACGCGCTGAACTGCAGCGTGTAGCTGCCCGGTCGCAGCTGCGGGACCTCGAAGCGTCCCTCGCTCGTCGTCACAACCCTCGCGATCATCCTGCTATCGCTGTAAACGGAGACGGATGCGCCGGGAATCGGCGAATGGTTGTCATCGCTCACGATGCCCGTGATGTTGCCGCCGTCTGCGAGTGTCGCGTCCATCGGCTCGAGCGGAGCATCGGCGTCGACATGAACGACCGCGGCGGACTCTCGCGTCTGTGCGTCGTCCCACCATTCACTCAGAGCAGTCGACGACGCCATCCCCGCCGAGAACTGGACCTTGTACGAGCCCTCAGGCAGGTTATCGATGCGATAGACGCCGTTCTCATCCGTCAAAGTGCCGAACGACTGAACGGGGTCATGCCCGGCTACCGCTTCGACATACGCGGTCACTGACGCGCCGGAGAGCGGCGCCCCTGCGGCATCCCGCACGGTGCCGGTCATGCCTCCCGCGACGGACTCCACCGGCCCCTGGTCGGCGGCGGCGAGTGGCGCCTCGTTGACGGGCGTCGCGTGAGCGGCGGGCGGGATGAGAACGACGGAGGCGAGAGCGACAGCCGACGCGAGTGCGGCCGCTATGGCGCGCGAAAGGTAGCGGTGCGAGACCGATGGCATGAGGAACCCCAGGAGAGTGCGCGGAGTGGTCGGCCCCCTGCCGTCCGCGTCAGCCCATCCTGGCAGAGATCAGGTGGTCAGGCGACAATTCCAGGTTGATCTCCGGGGCTCGCGGGGCAGATCACCAGGTAAGCAGTCTTCGGCTATGCGAGAGTGGCCGCGTTGTCGGCGTCGGCATGATCACGAAGATGCTCAAGCACTCGTCTGCTGCTCACGGATGCGGAGGCGGGTACTGGATTCGGGGGATCATCCGGCCTCTTCGTGTTCGCGGGAGCGGCTTGCCTAGGATGGGGGAGACATGGACAACGCATCGGGCTCGCCTGGAACAGAGGCGGGGACGCACCTCGTGCGCGCCGGGGTGGCATTGATCGCCACCGTCTGGAATGAAGAGTCATCCATTCGCGCGTTCCTGGCAGGGCTCGAGAGCCAGACTGTCCATCCGCAGGAGATCGTCGTCGTCGACGGCGGATCCGCCGATCGTACCGTCGACATCCTGCACGCCTGGGCGCCGTGGTGCGGCTGTGCGGTCAACGTCATCGTTCAGCCGGGCGCCGGAATCTCCGCAGGTCGGAACGGCGCGATCACCGCCGCGAGCATGCCCGTGATCGCAGTGACCGACGCGGGTACCGAGCTGCGTCGCGACTGGTTCGAGCGCCTGACGGAGCCCCTGTCGCGCGAAGACCCGCCCGATGTCGTCAGCGGGTTCTTCGAACCGGTTGGAACCACCCTGATCGAGCGTGCCATCGCCGTGACCATCACGCCCACGGCTAGCGAGATCCGTCCCGAGAACTTCATGCCTTCCAGCCGATCGGTGCTCTTCAGCCGCACGGCGTGGGCGCGCGCGGGCGGATACCCGGAGTGGCTCGACTACTGTGAGGATCTCGTCTTCGACCTCGCGCTGAAAGGCACGGGGGCGCGCTTCGAGTTCCAGCCGCGCGCGATCGCGGGCTGGATCGGCCGACCGAGTCTGAGCGCCTTCGCGAAGCAGTACTACCGCTACGCCCGAGGCGACGGGAAGTCGGACCTCTTTCCGCGGCGCCACGCTGCGAGGTACATCGCGTACGCATACGCGCTCGTGGCCGCACTCTTCCTCACGAGACTCCCTGTGCTGTTGCTCGTCGGTTGCGGGGGCTTCGTCGTCTACATGGCCCGCCCTGTGAAGCGCGTCCTCGCCCGGCGTGCGAAGTTCCGAGGGTTCGAACTGGCGTGCGCCGTGATCCTGTCCCCGGTGATCGTGGTCGTCGGGGACGTTGCGAAGATGGTCGGCTATCCGGTGGGACGGATCTGGCGCCGCAGACATGCGAGCGAGATCCCGGCATGACGCGTCGTCCTGCTCCAACGACAGGTCCCGGGCGTGCTCTGGTGTGGCGCGATCGGGTTCTTCCGGGCTCTGAGACGTTCATCCGCAATCAGTTGGATGCGATGACGCGGTGGGATCCCATCCTGGTGGGCAGCTACGACGTCGAGTCCCCCCTGCGACGGGACACCGACGTGGTGCTCTTCGGTGACTCGCTGCGCGGGCGGATCGAGAGACGCCTCTTCACTGTGTCGGGATGGTCCCCGAGACTCGATCGCCTGCTGCGGAGGCGTGGTATCACGCTCATCCATGCCCATTTCGGGATGGGGGCGGTCAGCGTCGCGCGCACCGCGCGACGTCTGGGCATCCCCCTTGTGGTGACCGTGCACGGGAATGATGTGACCCGCACGGACCTGCGGGCGGACGCGGAGGCCAGAGCTGGGCGAGCGTATGCCCGGCGATTGACGAGCGCTCTGCGGTACGCGAGCAGCGTCCTGGCGGTGTCTCAGTTCATCGCGCAGGAGACGCGCTCCGGCTACGACGTGCCGGAGCACAAGGTGAAGGTGATGCATATCGGTATCCCGGTCGGCACTCCGCCTCCGGAGCGCGACCCGGAGTGGGACCTCCTCTTCGTAGGGCGGCTGGTCGCTAAGAAGGGCGTCAGCGACCTCTTGGCTGCGGTTGAGCGGCTCGGGCTCCGCGGGTCGCCACCCTCCGTGCGGATCATCGGCGATGGCAACCTCCGCTCAACCCTCGAGGCGGAGGCTGCGGCAGGGCGAGTGAGCGCGACGTTCACCGGCGCTCAGAGTCCCGACCAGGTCGCCGTGGCGATGGAACGCGCCCGGGTCTTCGTCGCGCCATCTCGGACCGCCCCTGACGGGGACGCAGAGGGCTTCGGCATGGTCTTCCTGGAGGCCGCGCGGGCGGGGCGCCCCGTGGTCGCTTACAATCACGGGGGTGTCGGAGAGGCCGTCGTCGACGGTGTCACCGGCATTCTGGTGCCCGAAGGCGACGTTGCGGGACTCGCCGACGCGATCGAGCGTCTGCGCGACGACGTCGAGCTCCGGCGTGTGATGGGCGACGCGGGGCGACGACGGCTTGTGGAGGAGTTCGACATCGTTCAGTGCACAGCGGAACTGGAAGACGAGTTCGACCGTGTGGTCGGCGCGGGACGACGGCGATGACTCCCGACGGCGACACCGGAGGCCCGCCGAGGGTCTCAGTGGTCATCCCCACTCATCTCCGCGCAGACCTGCTGCCGCGGGCGATTCGCTCGGCCTTCGGGCAGAGCGTCGCCCCTCTCGAGGTGATCGTCGTGGATGACGCGGACGACGCGGCGACACGGACGCGCATCGAGCAGCTCTCGAGGGAGTGGGGCCCATCTCTTGTCTACGTGCGCAGCGTGTCCGACGAGCACGGGGCATCCATCTCCAGGAATGCCGGCGCACGGGTGGCGCGGGGTGAAGTGCTGGCGTTCCTCGATGATGATGACTGGTGGGATGCCGAGTACCTGGCGCAGGCGACGACCACCCTCGTGGCCGCCGACGTCGAGATGGTGGTGACTCCGAACTGGATCGTCGTCGACGGGGAGCAGCGTCCCTTCATGACCCCCACCACGCAGAGCTTCTCGACGTTCCGCCCGGGGATGACCGGTTCGAACATCGTGCTCACGAGGGCGGCATTCGACCGGATCGACGGATTCGATCCGGCGATGTGGGTGATGAACGACGTCGACTTCTTCGTCCGCGCGCGAGCGGCTCGCACTCGTATCGCCGCCGCGGTGGAGCGTCTCGTCTTCCTTGAAGGCCGGGGGGCGGGACACCTGTCATCGGCTTCCGAGCGACGGGCGCTCGGGCTTGAGCACTTCCTCGAGGTTCATCGGTCGGAGATGGATCGCGGCGCGATCCGGCTTGTGAGGCGTCGAGTCAGCGTCGCCAGGGCGGCGTCCGCGCAGGATCTCCGGTCGCGGGTGCGCCACGGCGTGGCAGTGATGTGGTACTCGTCGATGAGTGACTATGTCGGAACGGTGAAGCGGAGGCTCGGTGGACGCCGTCGATCCTATTGACGTGGTGATCCTGTGGGTGGACGTCAGCGACCCCGCGTGGCGCGCGGCCCGGGCGGAGGCGCTGGGAGGCTCGTCCGAGTCGCGGTACACGGGCGCGAACAACGACTGGGACTCTCTTCGATACCTGTTGCGCAGCATCGAGCGGTACTGTCCCTGGGCGCGTCGGGTTCATCTCGTGACGCCGGATCAGGTGCCTCGCTGGCTGGTTGTGGATCATCCGCGGATCTCGGTGGTCGACCAGCGGGATCTTCTGCCGCCGGACGCGTCGCCGTCGTTCAATTCCATGGCTGTCGAGGTGAACCTCGACAGAATCCCGGGCCTTGCTCCGACTTTCGTGTACTTCAACGACGACATGCTCGTCCTGAAGGAGACGTCGGCGGAAGATCTGGTTCCCCGCGGCCGGCCGGCCGGATTCGCGGTTCAGAATGCGCTCAGCGCATCCAACGACTGGTCGCACTGGGTGCTGAACGCGGTTGGGGCGGTGAACGCCGTCTTCGACAAGCGCAGCGTCATGAGAGCGCGCCCGTGGCAGTGGTTCAGCCTTCGCTACGGTCGGCATCTCGTGCGCAATGTCGCCCTCCTTCCATGGGGGGCGTTCACGGGCTTCTTCGAGCCGCATGTTCCGATGGTGCTGCACACGGAGACGTTCAGGCAGGTGCGATGCCGACTGCCTGAGCTGATCGAGGCGACCTCACGCTCGCGCGTGCGGTCTCTGACCGACGTCAGTCCATTCCTGTTCCGCTACTGGCAGCTCTGCACGGGAGACTTCACGCCGGTCTCTCCGGATGCGTACGGTCGATTCTTCGAAGTCGGCATCGACACGCTGGATGCCATCGACGCGCATCTGCGTGCGAACGGGTCGATGTTCGTCTGCCTGAACGACGGGCCGGCTGCCGAAGAAGAGGGCGCTCACGAACGACTGCACGCGATTCTCGATGCGCGGTTCCCTGCGCCTTCGACCTTCGAGCGCGCTCGGGTGGATCACGACGAGTAGACGGCCTCGGTGATGGCAGGGTGGGTCCGTTTGGCGACCTTGTAGGAGAAGAGAAGCTCGGGGTATCGCGTGTAGAACTTCGCCATCGAAGCCACCTCTCTGACCCAGGGCATCACACGGAACCGCCCGGATGTCTCGCGGGCCCAGCCGTGCATGGCGCTTGCCTCGGGGGCGAGAAGGACGGGGATCCCCGCCTTCCACGCACGCAGGCCGAAGTCGGAGTCCTCGTAGTAGATGAAGAAGCGCGAATCCCAGCCGTGGATCCTGTCCACGGTCTGGCGCGTCGCGAACACCGCGGCGCCCATCAGCCAGACCACCGGATATGGAGCGGTGTGAGCAGACGACAGCAGGTAGTCCGCATCGTCGGCGGTGATCCGGTTGCGCACCTTCGCCGTGAGGAGCGGGAATCCGCGCCCGTTCGGTTGAACCGAACCATCGGGATGCAGGAGCTGGGGGCCGACGACAGCGCCGGTAGCGTGGGCGATCTCTTCGAGCCGATCGATCGACGCTGCCGTGATGCCGATGTCGGGGTTGACGAATCCGACGAAGCTGCCGCGTGCCTCGGCGAGGCCCGCGTTGTTCGCGGCCGAGAAGCCGACATTCTTCGGCAGCCTCACAACCCGGGCGCCGAGAGTCTCAGCGAGATCCGCGGAGCCGTCGCTGGAACAGTTGTCGACCACGATCCACTCCGTGGCCACATCCAGTTCGTGGTCGCCCCAGAACCGCGACAGATCCTCGCGGCTGTTGTAGGTGACCGTGATGAGGGAACGGCGTTTGACCGAATGCGGAGACGGAGGGGGTAGACGCATGAAGGAAGGGCTCGGTGAAGCAGGACACGGACTCGCCTGGCTGGACCGTCTGAGTATACGTGTGTGCAGGGCGAGCCGAACTTGGGCACGCGAGGCCTGGTGGATCCGCCTCGGTAGCTTACCGGCCCGCTCGTAGGGACAATTGCCGTTCGCATACCCTCTTTGAGCGCGTGGAACCCTGTCGTCAGCGCAACTTCGCGCGCGATGGTGGCCCTTGCCGGCGGGGTAGACTCTCCGGTGACGACCACGGCCCAGCGACGGACTAACGCGCGGAGAAGGATCAACCTACGGTGAAGATGGTCCTGGCGCTTTGTGCGCGCGAGGAGAGCGGTGCGTCCCGTGACGATAGGGAGCGCGCGGTTGACGAAGGAGTAGCCCGCGCCCGGCAGTACGCGAAGTGGGCGTTCCCCGCGCGCGAGCTGCCTACGCCGACTATCCGGCGATTTGAGGAAACCGCGCTGATCAGCTGGAGCAACGAGCCATCAGCCTGGAGCATCGCTGGATATGTGAGCGCAAATCGCACTGCAATAGATGGCATTGGTTACGTTGACTCGGAGTACCGTTCCACGGTGGCCGCACAGGTCGACGATCTGCTCGCCTATTCAGGCGATCTGGGAGGATGCTTCAACCTCTTTCGAGCATCTGATCGGAGGATCGAAGCGGCGACTGACGCCACCAAATCCAACTCGGTCTACGTGAGCAAGTCGGATCGGCTCTGGGTGCTCTCTTCGCGTGCCATTCTGGCGCACATGATCGGATCGGGGGCTGTGCAGCCCGAGTTCGATCTCGCCGCGCTGGTAACCATGCCGTCCAAGGGCTACATCGTGGGCAGCGGGACGCCGTACGGGGGCGTCTCGACACTCGGAGTTGCCGAGCAGGCGATCATGACTCCTCGGGGCGAGCGTCGACACTCGGCGGTACCAGTCTCGGAAGCAGGACGAGCTGACCTCGGACTGGCCGACTGGGACCGCACCGTCAGCGCCACGGCGGATGCGCTTGTGCGCGCATTTGATCCGCTCGCCGGTGGGGATGTTCACCTGGCGTTGACTGGCGGCCGTGACTCACGTGTGATCGCAGCCGCGCTCGCTCACCACACGGGGATTGGTGTGACTACACACACGATGGGCGTCCCCCGGGATCCCGACGTGATTCTCGCCGCAGAAATCGCCGCATTGTCGGGTTGGTCACACGAAATCAAGGCGCCCAATCGCAGTGCTACCGAGGGTTCAACGCTGCTGGCAGAGCACCCGATTGACCGGATCACGCGAGTTCTTGATGTGCACGACGCGATGAACTCGGCTTGGGATGATATTGAAGATTATGGTGACGTCGTCCCGTTGCCGATCATGTCCGGGGTGGGAGGGGAGATCCTCAGGGGCGGCCTGGTCTTGACCTCGCATGCGCGAATGACGCCCGCCCTCGCACAAAAGGAAGTTGCCGCGGCTCTCGGCAATGGCAAGTTCATCTCCCAATCGTATGTTTCTTCATATGGGCTGAACTATGTAGGAATGGCAGAGACCTCGCCATTCCAGGCAATCGACGATTTCTACTACCATGAGCGAAACGGGCGCTGGGTGGCAAGTCGCCGCATGGGTGCGCGCTTCCGCCGACGGGTGATTGACCCGCTTCTCGATAATCGATTCATTCGAGAGACCCGCCAGATAGATCCGAGCATTCGCTGGGCTGAAATGCTGGCCTTCGAACTGATCGATCGGCTTCATCCCTCGCTTCGAGACCTCAGGATGGAAGGAAATCGTTGGCGATTCGAGCGTGAGCAGCCACACCCGTTGCATGCGGAGGGTTGGGGCGCTCGAGGCGCCATCTACCGCGATCCAACGGTTGCCTCGTTCAACTGGAAGAACCTCACGGATCCAGCCATGCGTGCGCGGGTAGACGAGGTCATCCGCGACGGCGTGACCACGGGGGCGGCAGCCGAGCTGTTAGATCGCCAACAGGTCGAGACATTCCTCGCGTCGGACGTCAAGTACCCCGGTGTCAGGTGGCACCTTGCTACAACTACGGTGATGTTGCTGACCCCGTGGTGGCGGACAGCTCGCCGTGAACGGCGTGAATCTATTGAGATTCGTGTGCCAGCACCGGCTGGGGAGGAGACTGAATTGACCAGGTCTGAAAACGATGATGCGCGTCCGGCCGGACCGCTCGTGTCTGTCATTGTTCCGATGTACAACGCCGAACGCTTCATTCACGACACACTCGAGAGCCTTGCGGCTCAGTCGCTCCTCGACTTCGAGGTCATCGTTGTCGATGATGGCTCAACTGATCGTTCGTCGCTAATCGTCGACGAGTTCGCAGCACGCGATGACAGGTTCTCCCGCGTCGATGGCCCAGCTGTGGGGAGCGCGGGTGCTGCACGGAACGTCGGACTTGATATTGCGCGAGGTGAGTATCTCGCCTTCCTTGACGCCGATGACTTGTTCGCCCCGAGTATGCTCGAGAAACTCTATCGCAAAGCGAAGGCAGACGAGGCGGACGTCGTCCTCACTGGGTTTCAGACTTTTGACGACACTACCGGTGCGGTGCAACCTCAGCGCTGGGCCCTCCGCACGCAGTACTTGCCCGCTCAAACCCCGTTTCCTCCGAGCGCTATCGCTGATCACCTCTTCTACGTAACCAATCCTTCAAATTGGAACAAACTCTTCCGGAGAGCGTTCGTCGATCAGCAGGGGATAAGGTTCCAGCCGCTGAGACGTGCGAACGACGCCTACTTCACCTTTATCTCGCTCGCAACGGCACAAAGAGTTACTTACGTCTCCGAAGATCTCGTTCTATATCGCGTTGGCAACTCTTCCAGCCTGCAGGGATCGATTCAGGAGACGCCACTCGAGTTCCTAGACGCCATAGCAGGCATACATGACTCGCTCCGATCCGCGGATCTCGACGGGCGCTTCCGACGGGCCTTCATAAACCTGATCGCCACGATGTCGCTCGGAGCACTCGCCCGCGCCAGTTCCGCGCCCGTCTTTCTCGCCACCTACTCTGCTGTGCGCGAGACGCTGTTTCCGAAGTTCGCAATCGCGGCTGCGAGTCCTGAAACGTTCCTCACCGCCAATCTTGCGCGCCGGGTTGCGGAGGTGTTGGAGAAGCCTGCCGACGTCTGGCTCTTCGACCGCGTAGCGGGTCAGCGTGACGACGAGCCCGCGTCCGCGGATGGGAGCGGCGCGCCGACGGACGATGTGGTGACGGAGCAACTGTCCAGCGAGAACGGTACTTTCCCTGTCGTCGAGGATTCACGTCCGGATGTCTCTGTGGTTGTGCCTGTTTACAACTCGGCTGCCTGGTTGCATGAGTGCTTGCTCAGCATCTTGGCGCAGTCGGGCGTCTCGATGGAAGTCATTTGTGTGAATGATGGGTCGACTGATGACTCGTCTCGCATTCTCCGTGAGTACGCGACGAGCGACAGCCGTGTCATTGTTGTGGATCAACCCAACGCAGGATTGTCAGCAGCGCGAAACACTGGTCTCGACCTCGCCCGAGGACGCTATGTCTGTCTCATTGACAGCGATGACTACTGGCGCATCGACGAGTTGGCGGAGTTCGTTGATCGTGCCGATCGCGATGCATTGGACGTCCTCCTGTTCGACGCGGACTCATTCTTCGAGCCGGGAGTCTCCGCTGAAACCCGAAATGCTTACGCGACGTATTACGCGCGGAGCGCGTCCTACGCACACATTACAACCGGGGTTGAACTCATCGCCTCCATGCGCGAAAAGGGCGAGTATCGTGCGAGTGCGTGCCTCTATCTAGTTCGAATGGACCTCATTCGCGACACCCGGTTGCGATTCATCCCCGGAATCGTACACGAGGACAACCCCTTCACGTTTGCTCTGCTCATGAATGCAAACCGCGTCGTTCATGAAAATGTAGCAATGTATGCGCGGCGGGTGCGTCCAGGCTCCATCATGACTACGGCGTCATCCGAGCGTTCGTTGCGTGGATACGTCGCATCGTATCTGGAAATGAATCGGCACCTGGCGGGTCGGAGTTTGCCTTCCGAGTCGGCGACCCACATTGGGGATGTCGTGCATCAGATGTACGCATCAGCTCGTCGACTATTCATTCAGCTTCCAGCAGCGAACGGCGATCGAGTTCTGGAGGCGGAGCTCAGCCCCGAAGCGCACTGCACATATCTGATGTTGCGCTATGACCGTGGTCAAGCGCAGAAGATTCGTCGACTCGCCAAGGAGACGTGAGATGCGTGTACTTGTTACCGGCGGCGCGGGCTATGTTGGTTCCCATACTGTTCTTGCGCTTGCCGAGGCGGGGCACGACGTTGTCATCGCGGATGATTTCAGCAACTCAAAGAGATCCGTTGTCGACCGGCTATCGCATCTGTCGGGCATTGATATCGAGTGCCATGAGGTCGATCTCGTTCAGAGCGGATCCGCCGACGGCATTCTCGTGGGTGGTTCAATCGATGCGGTGATTCATTGCGCAGGGCTAAAAGCTGTCGGGGAGTCCGTCGCGAATCCTACTCACTATTACCGGACTAACCTGGCGAGCACTCTGTCGGTGTTGGAGTCGATGGAGAAGTACGGGGTGCGGCGGCTTGTTTTCTCATCGTCTGCCACCGTGTATGGGAGCGACGCGAATCCGCCATTCGAGGAGGATCGCTACCCGCTCGATTCCGCGAGCCCCTACGGTCAGTCCAAAGTGATGATCGAACGCATTCTGGCTGATGTCGCGAAGGCGCGGGAGGGGTGGAAGGTTGCCCTGCTGCGTTACTTCAATCCCGTGGGCGCGCATGAGTCCGGAATGCTGGGCGAGGATCCGCAGGGGACGCCCAACAACCTGATGCCATATATTGCACAGGTCGCCGTCGGCCGTCGCCCTCATTTGACGATTCATGGCGACGACTACGAGACAGTTGATGGCACAGGCGAGCGCGACTATATACATGTCGCGGATTTGGCGGCCGGTCACGTTGCGGCGCTGCAACACCTCGACACGATGCTGCTTCCGGTTCGCGCGTTCAATCTCGGTACTGGCAAGCCCACGTCTGTATTGCAGTTGGTCCGTGCTTTTGAAGAGGAAAGTGGTCAGCGGATACCGTTCTCGATCGGGCCGCGGCGCGAGGGGGATCTAGCGGTCGCTTTCGCGAACCCAGCGCGCGCGCATGCCGAGCTCGGGTGGACCGCATCTCGCACAGTGAACCAGATGTGTGCAGACACGTGGCGGTGGCAGTCCGCTAACCCGATGGGTCTACGGGAATCGATTGGCTCCGCTGTTCATGAGCGCGACGTTCGCTAGCCAGCCGTTCGTGTGCGGCGCTCTAGGCGTGGTACGCGAAGACGAATGGCTTCAGCTCATCGGGTCCGCGCCGGCTGGAACCGTCACGCTGGATATTGGGGCTGGTGCTCGTTTCGCTGCGACTGGAAACTCTCGCGGTTTGGAGCGTGTACCGCAGGGCTGGTGCTGGGGCCGCTACATCGGTCGAAGCACCCGAGCGACGTCCATCGATTCGGCGGCAAACGAACTCGGCCTCGCTGGGTACTGGCGCGGGCATACGGACACGGCCGTTGTCCATGGTGACGCTCTCGGCTTCCAGGACCTCTACTATCGGCGACTAGAGAGCGCGGTGTACTTCTCGAACCGCATCGAGCCTCTCCTCGCAATTCGGCCCGCACAGCGCATCCATGCAGACTGGGGCGCCTGGGCGCGCTTCTTCACCTTTCTCGGCTTCACCGGGAGCGATACCGGCTTCGCTGAAGTGCGACGTCTGGAGCGCAGCGGACGCTTGACGCTCACCGCGGCGGGCGTCGAGATCATTGCCGCCCCAGGTCCCAGGTGGCTGACCTCTCCGAACGCCTCGGAACCTATCAGTGGAGTCGCCGAGGCGCTTGCAGAGGTCGTACGTGATGTTAGCCCGGGAATGTCGGCCGACGGTGTCGACTTGACGCTCAGCGGCGGGCATGACTCGCGGCTGGTGCTTGCCGCGCTTCAGCGAAGCGAAGCGCGCGGTTTGCGCGCTAGCGTGACCCCGCATGAGAACGGCTGGGACGCCGACGTTCGTGTAGCGCGACAGGTCGCCAAGGCGTCGCGGATCGGGTTGCGCGAAGTAGGTTGGTCCGCAGAAGACTGGATCGTCGCCCGTGGTGAAGTCGCCAGCCGGCTCGAGTTCCAGACGGCACTCCACAACTGGTTCAGCCCGCTCGCCCGATCACTGTATGGCTCCCGTAGACCGCTCCTGGACGGTCTCGCCGGTGACAAGCTGCTGCACTACCACGCGCTGCAGACTGGCTCAGATCCTCAGGCCCACAGGACGGACGTGCTGCGACGTATCGGAGGATGGCGGATATCTAAGCCGGACATCCTCAACCGAGACGTGGAGGAGACATTCTCCGAGATCACGAGCTCGTACTGGATGGAGAGGACGGCACATTGGGGGCTGCATCCCTACGCAGAAGTCCTCTACTGGCTGGAGCATCGAACAAACCGTGTCATTGCGGCGGCACCATTTCGATTGTTCGGACCGGAGCGAATGGTCGTGACGCCGCTCATCGATCCCACCTTCGTCGCGGCGGTTTTCAACTCTCGACATTCTCAGCCCGGCGAACCAGACATTCGGCAGCGCCTGTTGCAGATCCTTGATCCGACGCTCGCAAAAATGGAAACAACGAACACAATGCGGAGTGATCCGCGTTCCTTCGTTCCACGCGGGCTTTCGTTGCCGATGGCGCGGCTGGAGCTTGCAAGCGTTGTCGGTCGCCTTCCCTTCGCGCGTACCATCTTTCGGGGGCAGACGCTGGACCGTTTGGTTGCGGGCAAAGAGCTGAGCCCTGACGCGCTCGTCTTGTTGCGTGCGACGGCAGTCTTGTCCGATTGGTACTCGGCATACCACGACCGCCTTGCCAACGCCGAGCCAGACTGGACCTAACACCCGCGCTGTCGACAGATAGCATCATTAGCGCCCATCGTGGGCAAAAGGAGGAACCACATGCCCCGGGTCACTGTCCGAGATCTCGTCGCGATCGCAGTCTTTCTCGGTCTCGTGGCCATCGTTGCAATCTTCGCGCTGATGGGGAACACCGCTTGGGCGCTCGCCGCGCTCGCGTGCCTGATGGCAATGGTTGGCGTGGTCTCTCGAATCGAATTCGCGACTCGACGCGGAGATTTGAAGTCGCAGCGCAGAGACCTGCAGGACGTGCGTCGCACCGTCGAGCGCATCCACCGCGGCGCTGAGCAGATGAAGGTCAGCCGCGCTGCGGATGTCGAGCAGGCAACGCAGCTGGTGACCAGCGTGGCTGCTCTTCATTCCGAGATCCGCGGGATGCGAGTCGCGCAGCAACTGACCTCCCAAACTATAACGGCCACAAAGAGTGGCGTACTGGAGTCGGCGCATTCGATGGCTGAGCTTGAGCGGCGGACGGCGGCGATATACGACGGGATCCGGGCTCGCGTTCGCCAGCCGGAGGTGGAATACCTAGACGACCTGCAAGGTTTGTACCAACTGTTCAGTCGGTTCACTCCGGTTGCCCCGTTGCCCTCGATGGCGGGTTCGAGCTTGGGCGCGGCGGGAATCTATTTCGTGACCGACATCATCGAACAGCGCCAGGTCGATTGCGTCGTCCACCGAGGGAATCGACTGACCGCGCTATGGATGGCATATGCGTTGCGGCTACGAGGAACCGGGATGCTTATCGTCCTGGAGGACGACGACGACGGCGTCGCGCGAACGCTTGCCTTGCTCACCGAACACCAACTGGCAGGGTTGGCGGATGTGCGCAGGGTCGGAACTGTCACCGCGACCCCGGCGGACAGTGATGCCGAGGTGGAAGGACTCCCGCGAGGGGTGGATCTACTCGTCCTTGATAGGGACGCGAACGACATGAATGGCGTCGATCTCTACCCGGACGCAGCTCTGCTGCGGTGGATGCTGAGGTCAGATGCGCTGCTCGTCGTCTCCGATGCTGAACGGATCGATGTCGGTGAGGTTATTCGGTCGTGGGAGGAGGCCAACTCCGAGCTAAAGCGGGTGCTTTCGCCCCGAAGCGATACCGCGGTGCTGTCGTGGGGCATGGAAGCTACCAGCTAGGCAGCGAGCGCGTCAGGTGGCCAAGGGCCACCTGACGCTTGATCCGTCGGCACGACGGCTGCGCTACCGACCGCTTCAACGGGGTGTCGCTCAGAGCGCGGAGACGCGAGGAAGAACTCCTTGCGAACGCGGTGACCACGGAGTGTCCATGGCGCGGCGGAAATGGTGCCGTTGCGCGCGGGTTGACCTTTCGCGGTACGCGAGCCAGCGCATACCCCCGACGAGCTGATCAGCGGCGGAGGATGGCGTGCTTGGCCTTGACTGCGAGAGGGTGAAGTCCCGGAACGACCCTCATCAGGGCTCGCGCCGGCGGGGTGACCAGACGAACAAGCAGGTCCGCACTGTCGCTCGTCGGCTCTGTCGCGGCTGACGTGGGCGATTCGGCAGGCTTCCTCGGTGTGGTGCGGCGCGCCTCGGCGTTCAGCTCCGCGAAGCTGATCAGCAGGTCGATCAACGCAGCGGAGTCCTGCAGGCTGGGCTCGGGTGACCACGAGCTGGGGAGAGCGCCCGTGACGAGTTCGCGGTAGAGCGTCGCGAAGTCGTACGTACGCTCGCGCTCAGCTGCCGTGAGTGAAGCGTGCGACATCGTCGCGAACAGCTCCGGATCCGATGCGATACGAGCGATCGCGGCAGCGAGCGCCTCAGCCTCGCCCTGCGCCACGGTCGCGACCCCGTCGTTGTCGTGCACGAGGGCCAGCCACGGAAGCTCGTACATTGCGATCGGCAGTCCGCGCGATTGCGCCTCGGGAATCGTGAGCGGATACCCCTCGATGACACTGGTGTTCACGAACACATCCGCACGGTCCATTGCCGCGAGCAGATCGTCACCATACAACGGTCCGACCACCTCGACGCGATCGCCGACACCCTTGTCGCCCGCGAGCGCGGTGAGGGTCGCCTTCGTCGTCTCTTCCCAATCGGGCCCGATGATCCTCATCCGGAAGTCGGCGCCGAGGCGATCCAACTGCGACGCGACTTCGACCAACTCGCTCACGCGCTTGGTCGGTTCCTCCAGTCGTCCCCACCAGATCAGCTCGACCGGGCGATCAGCGGGAGCGCTCTTGCGGATGGCGGCAGCGGGTGACACGGCCAACAGCGGTGAAGGGGGGTTGGGCAGGTACGATACGCGCGGCATCCCCTGCAACTTCCAGAACGCGACATCCAGGGGCGACAGGACAACCAGGTGAGCCAGCGCGTCGAGATGGCGCGTCTGAAACTCGAGGCGTTCGAGCCCACGCAGCACGGAGCGGCCTGCGAAGTTGTGCGCCCAACCGATCGTCGGGACGCCCTCGGCGGAAGACGTAAGAGCGAATGCGGGCCACTTCGTCGTGTACAGCCAGTGGTGGTCGATCACCACGTCGATCTCACGTTCCGTGCAGATCTTTGCCCACTGACTGAGCTGGCCAGACAGGTCGCTCCCCGACAGCTCGAAGAAGGTGACCCCTGAGGGGATCGCGGACCGGTCGCTGCCCTCGTCGCGGGCCACAACGGTGACGCCGAAGCCGGCATTCATCAGCTGCCGCGCCTGGGCGAGGAGCACGCCCGAGATCCCGCCTGTCCGAACGATGTTCGTGGTGAGGAGTACGTTCCGGACCGGGCGAGCACCCAGGTCGGCCCTTCGCATGTGCGCGGCGAGAGTGCCCAGCGCACCAGGCCACAACGCTGCCGTCGCGTGGACGATGTCGTGCGGGGCGGCACGGGTGGACAGGTGCTCGAGCGCCGCGGGGAGCAGATCCTCGCGAGTGTGCTCCGCGAGGTAGTACGTGGTGTAGCCGATGATCGCCAGACGCACCGAGTCGTAGGTGTCGCGGACCAGCTGGGGGTCGCTACTGCGCGACGCGATCTCGGCTGCCGCCGTCGCGACGGTGTCGATCGAGTGGATTGCGCTCGCGTAGAACTTCACCCACTCGAGATCATGCACTTTCTGTCCACTGCCACCGCGGCCGAAGTGATACCGGTAGAGCCGATCTGGGACCGATTCGAACGACGTCGCCAGCGCGGCTGCGAGGAACGCGATCGGAAGGTCATTCACCCGCGGAAGCACCAGATCCTCCGGCATGAGCGCGTACGCGCTGCGGAGGAGATCGGTGCGGAACAGGTACCGCCAGAGTTGCCCCTGTGCTGCCTGACCGATCGGGAAGAGACCACGCAGCACGTCGGTTCCCCGCAGTGACCCCAGCTGCGGTTGCAACCGAGTCTCGAACGGACCGCCGGTGCTGCCGTCCGGGCGCACGACTTCAACCCCGAACTGCACGAGATCGGCGCCGGTCGCCGTCGCTCTGGCAAGCGTGGTCGCTGCCGCGTCGCCGGCCAGCTCGTCATCACCGTCGAGGAATAGAAGGTACTCCCCGCGAGCAGCATGGATGCCGACACGACGGGCCTGATAGGCGGACTTGTTGCCGTCCTGACGGAACAGGCGAACGCGCGCGTCGACCTCGGCGAACTCCTGGACGATCTCCGCGGTGTCGTCGGTGGACGCGTCATCGACGACGACCACCTCGACGTTGCTGAGAGTCTGGCGCAGGCAGCTCCGGATGGCGGCAGCGACGACATCCGCGTCGTTGAAGACGGGGATGACGATCGAGACGAGCGGGGTCGTGTCCATGTGCTTCGGGTCGTTGCTCTCTGGGAGGGGCGTCGCTGCCGGTCGATGTGGCTAGCCACTGGATTCGGCCGAGTCAGAGACGGCGGATGCCGTGCTTGATCTTTCGGAGTGCAGGCCGGACCCAGGGGGCGACCCCGAGGATCCGGTGTCCGGCTTCGGTCAGCGATCCCTCGATTCGGCGTCCAACGGACGGCGGGGCGGCTCGCCGGCGCGCCCTTCGGGCTGCGCGCGCAGCGATCGATTGCGGGCTGCTGCTCCGCTCCGCGAAGAAGACCAGCAGTCTGACCAGCTGTCGCCCGTCGTCGAGGGTCGGCTCGGGCGAATACTCCTCCGGCAACGCTCCAGTGATGAGCTGTCGGTAGAGCTGCGCGAAGTCATGAGTCGTCGCGCGCTCGGCCGATTCAACGGCCGCCCGGGACATCGCTTCGTAGCGCTCAGGATCTGCCGCGACATCCGATATCGCGGTTGCAAGGGCGACGGCATCCCCTTGCGGCACGGCGACCACACCCTTGTTGTCGCGCGTGAGGGCCAGCCAGGGCAGGTCGTACATGGCGACCGGTAGGCCGTACGACTGCGCCTCCGGCAGGGTGAGCGGATACCCCTCGATGATGCTCGTATTGACGAACATATCCGAAGAGGTGATGGCGTCGAGCAGGTCCTGCCCATGGCGGGGGCCTGTGACCTCGACGAACCCGTCAAGGTTGCGCGCGGAGACCAGGCTCGACAGTCGGGCGCTCGTCATGTCTGTCCAGTCCGGGCCGATCACCCGCATCCGGAAGTCGACACCCAGCCGCTTGAGTTCTGCCGCGACGCTGACGAGCTCCGTCACCTTCTTCGTGTGCTCCTCCAGGCGCCCCCACCACACGAGTTCGAGCCGACGGCCGGCTGGCGCCGTCTTCGGCGTGATCTTGCCGATCGAGTCGAGAAGCAGCGGCGAGGGCGGGTTCGGCAGGTACGTGACATGGCCGACTCCGCGAAGCTTCCAGAAGGCGACGTCCAGCGGGGAGAGGACGACGAGCTTCGCCAGAGCATCCATGTTGTCGCGCATGAGCGTGTGAAGATCGTTGCCGTTGTACGTCGGTCGACCCGCGAAGTTGTGGATCCAGCCGATAGTCGCCGCACCGCCCTCGCGGGCAGCCAGCGCGTACGCAGGCCAATCGCGCGAATACAGGATCCGATGGTCGATAATGACGTCGATCCCACCGGTCCGGCAGAGTTCGGCCCACTGGTGCAGCCGATTCCTCGGCGATCCGGCCATCTGCACGAGGGCCGCACCGTCGGGGACCGCAGAGAGATCGGTTCCCGGGCGATGCGTCGCGATCGTGACCTCGTAGCCGGCGTCGAGGAACATGCGAGCCTGTGTGCGGAGCACCCCGGAGACGCCGCCGGTGGTGAGCACATTGGTGGTGAGCAGCAGGCGTCGCACCGGCTTCTGGCCGAGGCGAATGTGGTCTCCGTCCCGTGAGAGCGCGCTCAGCGCGCGGGGGGAGAACCTGGATGCTGCCGCGATGATGTCGACGGTGTTCGTCGAGGAACCCAGCTGATCCTGGCCGCGCCTGCGGTTGTCGTCAGGGAGATCGGCCAGAGCATCTGCGGCTCGTGCGATCGTCGCGAGGCGAAGGGATTCGAAGCCCTCGACGAGTGGCTCCGGGTTGGGGACGTTGCGCGCAAGTTCGCGAACCTTCCCCTCGATGTTCGATAGAGCGGCAGCCTCGTCGAGGGCGAGTCCAGCATCGGAGCCCGGAAGCTCGGATCCGGCTTCCGCGACTCGGTGGTACAGAGGCGCCCAGAGGGTGACATGTGTACGAGCGGTGGCGCACGCGAGGAATACGACGGGAAGGGGGCTGGCAGGCGCGGGTGTCGATGCTGCGGGCATCGACTCGCATACCTCCCGCAGCAGCTCGGTCCGGAACAGGTGACGCCAGGTGCGATGATCGACGACGGCGCTATCCGGGAAGACTTGACGGAGGATGTCATCCCCTCGGAGCGTGCGGCGACCCCCACTGATGCGACGTTGCGGTGTCACTGCGCTGGGCGCCTTGCGCCGATCATCATGCGCGAGGATGCGAATGATGTCGGCATCCAGTTCGACGCCGGTGCGATGCGCCAGTCGCACGGCGTCATCGTCGAGCACGTCGGAGGCGCTCAACGGCAGCACATGCGCGGCGAGTGCCGCGAACGCGCCTGCTCGGTGTGCCGCGACGAGCGAGGTCGCGTCGGGGGCATGGATGATCCGCACGCGCCGATCGGAACTCACGTCTGCTTCGATCGTGGCTGGGGCGGATGCGACGACGATGATCTCGATCTGCTCCAGCGTCTGCGAGGTACACGCACGCAGAGCGTCTGCGAGCAAGGGGCTGTCGGAGAAAGCGGGGAGGACGATTGAGACGAGAGGTGTCGAAGGCATCTGAGATTCGTGGACCCTGTGGTGAAGGAGCTTCGTTCAGGCGGACGATGCGGCTGCGCGGAAGACATCCGCGTACTGAGCGGCGATCGCATTCGGGTCGCGTGCGTCGAGATCGGGGCGGCCCGCGGCAGGATGCTCCCGGAACCGCACGAGCTCGTGCTCGAGTGTCGCCGAGGTCAGTGGCCCCCGGTGCAGACGCACCCAGTCGTGACCCACTTCATCCGCCAGCAGACGGTTCGAGGGCGTGTCCTCGGCCAGCACGGGCCGATCGAGTGACAGTGCGAGCATGGTGACGGCGAGCGACTCCTGGGTTCCTGACGCGACGACGACGAGCTCCGCCGCACCCACTTCGGTCACAAGCGCTGCGTCCGAGAGCGGTTCATCGCACAGCGAGATCGTAGCCGGATATCGATTGACAGTGCGGGCGAACGACGATGCCAGATCCTGCGGGACCTGTCCCACAACGCGCAGCGACCACCCGTCCGGAGCGGCCGCGGCGAACACCTTGAGCGGTCCTTCGTACGCGCCCGGCAGGGTTCCCGAAGCCAGGAAGAGGAGTCGCCCAGCCACCGCATCCGTGCGCGGATAGCCGAGGAAGCGCGAGCGGAGATGGCTGTGTGGGATGACGGTAGTGGTTCGCGCCGACCGCGTCGGGACTGCCGGACTCATCACAATGGACGTCATTGCGAACTGATCGAGGATGGCCTCGGCGCGTGAGCCCGAGTTCGACGCCGCAGCGGAGTCTCCGCTCAGTGACCTCACGAGCGCGATGCGGCGACGCCTGAGTGCTCTGACGAATCGACGTGCCCGACGCTCTCTCTCGCCGACCGGGACCCGTCGGTCGCCGACCACGGCGCTGACGGATGTCAGGACCACGACGTCGGCATCCGGTGCGTCGCGAAGGCTGTCTCGAAACTCGAGGTGGATGTCGGCGGGTGCGCCGCCCGCCGAGTCGTCGCCGACGAGTTGGTCGACGTATCTCACGCGGTGTGAAGGCGGTCGCTGCGTCACGACGACACGCAACGGAGCTTGCGGTGTCGAAGCGACGCGCGCGGCGGATTCGGCCTCTCGTCGCCTTGCGGGGCGCAGGAGTCTGGACGGCGAGAGCACGCGCCAAGAATAGACTCGTGCGCGGTGAATACGAAAACGACCCAGCACGTCTTCGCGCATCTGAGCGGGCAGGACGACAACCTTGGTGACTCCGCCCTGCGAGTAGCGTACCTCGACGCGCTCCGGGGACCGGGGCGGCATGTCCACGTCTTTCTCGGGCCGGCGTCGACCGACTATCTCTCAGCGTTCACGACAGCGCCTGATCTGACGTTCCATGAGGAGCGGGCGACGTGGATCGGGGCGGAGCAAGAAGCGACTCGTCCGGTTCATGCGTTCAACGCGGGGGAGACGAATCCGCGAGGCGGCGTCTTTCCGGTCGCTCGTCGTGCCGCAGAGTGCGCTCGCGTGCTTGATGCAGGCGGCGCACTGATCTTCGCGGGGTTGGGTATCAAGAGCGTCGAGACCGCAGCGAACGTCACCTTCGATGCGTCGATGCACAACGCGACGATCATGTCTTGGCGCGACCAAGGCTCACGTGACGCAGCCGGCTTCGGCGAGTTCGCGCCCGACTGGGCGTATTCGCTGGGAACCCCCGCCGAGGAGTGGCGATCGTCTTTCGATCGGCCCTGGCTCGCCGTCACCATGCGGTTCGACCGGCTGTGGCCGGATGCCGACTGGTTCGCGGCGATGCGGGCGTTCGCCGAGGACACCGGCACGAAGATCGTCACGCTGGCCCAGGTTGCCCGCGACGCGCCGCGTGCCGTGCATCTCGCGGAGGCGCTCGGGGGCGAGTACCTCCCTCCGCCCAGCATGCGTCACGCCGACCTCGACGCTCACGTCCGCATGGTGTATCAGCGCTCGTTGGCTGTCGTCAGCGACCGTGCGCACGGGCTGATCATCGCGGCGACCGAGGGGGCCTACCCCATCGGATCCGGAAGCGATCCACAGAAGATCGCGCGGCTGCTGGCGGCGGCAGGATTGGGCGGTCTGGTGGGTCGTTACGACGAACTCGGCGAATTCGCCGACAGGTTCGAGGCGCACCTGCCGGGGCTCGCGCCAGCAGTTCATGCCGCTCGGGCCGACATCTCCGATCTGACGGCGCGCATCCGCACCGCCATGGGGTCAGTCGCCTGACCTGCGCGCCCGACGCGCCCAGATTCGGTATCACGAGTCGGGGTATGATCGGGCGAGTTATGCCCTCGCGGGAAAGTCCCACGAAAGTGTGGCGACCAGAGAGGTGGCGGATTCCTTGGTGGATGCACGCCTTCGCGCCGTAGAAGAGGGCCTCTTCGAGGTGGGTCGCCGACCTCCGCTCGGAGCGTATCTGGCTGAGGCGTGGCGCCGCCGGACGTTCGCCTATACATTCGCCGGCTACCGCCTGATCGGCGGGCTCCTCGACAATCGTCTCGGGGTGCTGTGGATCATTCTGAAGCCCGTTCTCACCGCGGTGATCTATGGAACGATCTTCGGCTTCGTGCTTTCGAGCGCTGCCCGCCCGGATGATTGGGTTCCTTACCTTCTCACCGGCGTATTCGTCTTCGAGTTCTTCACCGGTTGCTTCTCCGGCGGCTCGCGTGCCATCACCAGCAACACGAAGCTGGTCCAGAGCCTCGGCTTCCCTCGCATCCTGCTGCCGGTGGCAGTCGTGATCGAGCAGGCGATGCGCATGGTTCCGATCACGCTGATGCTCGGAGTCCTGCTGCTCGTCTTCGGCGTGCCCATCAGCTGGTCGTGGCTCCTGGTCATTCCGATCCTGGCGATGATGGCCGTCTTCAATCTGGGTGCCGCGCTGATCGTCGCACGCATGTCGGTCTGGGTCCGCGACGTACAGCAGTTCATTCCGACCATCAACCGGGTGCTGTTCTACGCGAGCGCGATCTTCTTCCAGGTCGATCTCATCTTCGCGGACAATCCAGTGCTCCTGACGATCGCGCATCTCATCCCGACCTACGATTTCATCGCGCTCGCTCGTGGAGCCCTCCTGGTGACGCATCCGGCGCCGTTGCTCGCCGTCATCGCGGCGCCCATCTGGACGGTGCTGGCCATCGGGTTCGGCGTCGTGTACTTCTGGAGGGCCGAGGCGAGGTATGGGCTCAGTGAGTGAGTTGATGTTGCCGGGGGAGTCCGTGCACTCCGATCGTCGGCCCATGATGGTCGTGGACGACGCGCACGTCACCTACCGTGTGTACGCGTCGGGCAAGCGCATGAGCGCTCGTGACAGCGTTTTCAGCGTGCGCGCACTGCGTGGTGGACGTGGCCTGAAGACCGTTCCCGCCCTCCGCGGAGTCTCGTTCACCGCCTCCGAGGGTGAGACGATCGGCGTCATCGGACACAACGGATCGGGTAAGTCGACGCTGTTCCGTGCGATGAGCGGCCTGATTCCCACCTCGCAGGGAAGCATCTGGGCTGCTGACCGTCCCGTGCTGCTCGGAGTCAACGCGGCGCTCGTGCCCGGGCTCTCGGGCGAGAACAACATCAAGCTCGGTCTGCTCGCGATGGGCTTCTCTCCCGAGGAAGCATCGGCGCACGTGGACGAGATCGCCGACTTCGCCGAACTGAACGAGTTCATACATCACCCGATGCGCACGTACTCCTCTGGAATGGGCGCGCGGCTACGGTTCGCGATCGCCTCTGCGAAGGCGCACTCGATCCTGCTGATCGATGAGGCGCTGTCGGTGGGTGATCGTCGGTTCAAGCTCAAGAGCGAGGAGCGCATCCGCGAACTGCGGGACAGCGCCGGCCTGGTCATGATCGTCAGTCACTCGGCGGGCTCGCTCCGTGACACCTGCGAGCGCGTGCTGTGGATCCACAAGGGCGAACTGCGCGCCGACGGTCCCACCAAGGACGTCATCGATGACTATGTGAAGTGGACCAAGCAGCCGGGCGGCGGCGCCGTCGGCGCTGCCTCGGCGACGCCGGCGCCATCGTCAGCGGCAGCGAGGCGGCGTGCACGCGCGGCAAGGGTCGCACGCAATGGCGAGCTGACGGAAGTGTCGCCGGCCGCACGACCGGCCGAGTCCCCTGCGCAGCTGGCTGACGAGCTACAGCCGGCGGCCGCTCCCGCCGCCGCAGGACCCCCGGAACCCGCGGGGTCCACACAGGCGACGGCTCTGCCTGCCCCGCCCGAGAACCCCCGGGTCCTCGCCCGACGCGAGCGCTTCTATCGCGCCGCCCGCGCGCAGTCGCGCCGCCGCATCATCGCGCTTGCGATCACCGCTGCAGCGATCCTGATCGCGATCGGCGCTGGTGCGGCGCTCGCCCTGGTCGCGCTCTTGTCGCACGTAGACGTCGCCTCAGACGTGGCCTCGCAAGTGTCGGCGTCTGCTGCTTCGATCGTCGTCGTCGAACCTGCTGGCGTCGCCGACGGCGCCGCGATCGAACTCCCGCTCTGAGGGATCGGCGTGGACCCGCCGGCACCAGGGGGCCGCACCGGCTTCGCCTTCAACGGGCGCGCAACAAGCCCTTCGCGCGATCCGCGAGGGGGCGCAGACGCGGGAACCGCCGCAATGTCGCGCGGCCGAGGGGCGCCGCGGACCGCCATAGCCGGGCGCTGAGCGAGGCGTTCGGTGCGCGCCCGGCACCTCTGCCCCGCTCAGCGAAGAACACGAGCAGCCGCAGCAGCTCACGAGCATCGTCCAAACTCGGCTCGGGTGAGAACTCGGGCGGCAGTGTGCCCGCCGCTACGTCGCGATACAGGGCGGCGAAGTCGTAGGAGAGCGCTCGGCGTGCAGCATCCACCGACGAGGCCGAGAGCTCTGCGTACCGGTCTGGATCTTCGACGGCCTGAGCGATCGCGCGCGCGAGGGCGGGAGCGTCGCCCTGGGGCGCCGTGACGATTCCGGCGTTGTCCTGAGCGAGCGTCAGCCACGGAAGCTCGTACATGAAGACGGGCAGGCCGCGTGCCTGCGCTTCGGCGATGGTGAGCTGATAGCCCTCGATGATGCTGGTGGACACGAATGCATCCGCCGCGTCGATCAGGTCGATCAGGTCCCGCCCATGGCGAGGTCCGACCGCGACCACTACGTCGCCGACACCGCGTCGACGAGCCTCGGCGTTGAACCTCTTCTGAGCCGAGTCGTCCCAGTCCGGTCCGATCACCTGCAGCCGGAAGTCGACCCGGAGCTTTCGCAGCTGGACACCGACGTCGATGAGTTCGGAGATCTGCTTCGTGCGCTGCTCCAGGCGACCCCACCACACGAGGTCGATGCGGCCATGTGTGCGTGTCTTCGCTGCAGAGTGAGAGGAGGATTCGAGCAGGAGCGGCGAAGGGGGATTGGGCAGGAAGGAGGTGTGGGCGACGCCACGCAGCTTGAAGTATGCGACATCGAGCGGGGAGAGCACGATGAGCCGGGCAAGGGTGTTGCTGCACCGCTCGAGGAGCGAGAGGCGGCGGTTCCCGTCGTACAGCGGCCTGCCGACGAAGTTGTGGACCCATCCGATGGTCGCGGCCCCCTCGGCACGGGCCGCGAGCGCGTACTCCGGCCACTGATCCGTGTAGAGCAGCTGGTGGTCGATGACCAGGTCGATCTCGTTGCTGCGGCAGAGCGCGGACCACTCCCGCAGGCGCGCGTCCAGGTCCCGGCCGGCCAGCTCGACGAAATCGACTCCCGCCGGGACGGCGGAGCGATCGCTGCCCCGGTTGCGCGCGACGATCGTCACGCGGCATCCCGAGTCACGCAGAGCGCGGGCCTGCGACGTGAGCACGGCAGACACCCCTCCCGTGCGCAGCGACGACGTGGCCAGCAGGATGCTGCGCACCGGCCGATCAGGATCGCCCTGCCACGGCAGGTGGAACCTCAACGTCGACAGCGTCGCGGGGCGGAAGGTCGCCGCCGCGCGGATGATGTCACGCGTCGACGTCAGCGTCTGGAGGTGCCCGAGTGCGGCGTCGAGGATCGAGCTGTCAGAGCCGGCGACCAGCTGGAAGCACACGTGGGCGATGATCGACAGCCGAGCGGATTCGTACGTCGCGAGGATCGAGTCCGCGTCCTGTCTCTCGAGCGCGAGGCTCTCGATCGCCGGGCGGATGCTGTCGATCGAGCGGATCGCCGACGCGTAGAACTCCGCGCGCTCCACGCTGTCGACCGCCTGACCGCTTCCGCCCCGCCCGTAGTGGTAGCGATACAGCTTGTCGGGGATGGCGACGAGCTTCGTGGCCGAGGCGGCGGCGAGGAACAGGAGCGGGAGGTCGTTGACCCGCGGCAGCGAGAGGTCTTCAGGCACCAAGGAGTATGCGTGGCGCAGCAGGCTCGTCCGGAACAGGTACCGCCAGAGCTGGCCCTGAGCCGGTGCACCGATGGGAAACAGCCCTTGTAGTACCGCACCGTCCGTCAGAGCCTGGTGAGCGTGCCGCAGACGGTTCTCGTACGCTCCGCCTGTGCGGCCGCTCTTCTCGACGACCGTGACTCCGAAGCCGACGAGGTCTGCTCGCGTAGCCTCAGCCTGCGCGAGGGCCTTCTCCGCGGCATCCACGACGAGCTCGTCGTCTCCGTCGAGGAAGAGCACGTAGGCGGCCTCGGCAGCCAGGATGCCGACGCGCCTTGACTGGAAGGCCGACTGGTTGCGGTCCTGGCGGATCAGCCGAACGCGAGGGTCGCGGGCGACGAACGACTCGATTATCGCGGGAGTGCCGTCGGTCGACGCGTCGTCCACGCAGATGACCTCGATGTCGCGGAGCGATTGATCCAGTGCGCTCTGGAGCGCCGCGGCGACAGTCGATTCGTCGTCGAACACCGGCATGACGATCGATACAAGGGGCGCGGGCGACATCGGCGTCGATTCTATTCGGTGCACGTGCCGCGGCTAGTCTTGCGCCATGAAGATCGCCATCGTCGGCACAGGCTATGTCGGCCTGTCGAACGCCGTCGTCCTCGCGCAGCACCACGAAGTGGTCGCCGTCGATGTCGACCCGCGCAAGGTCGACCTGCTGAGCCGGCGAGTTTCGCCGATCGTCGACGCCGAGCTCGAGGACTACCTCGCGTCGCGCGAGCTCGACCTGACCGCCACCCTCGACGCCGAATCGGCGTACCGGGGTGCGGATTTCGTCGTTGTCGCGACGCCGACGAACTACGACGAAGAGACCAATTTCTTCGACACGTCGTCGGTGGAGTCCGTGATCGAGGGCGTCCTGGCGATCACCGCTCACGCGACGATCGTCGTCAAGTCGACCGTGCCCGTCGGATTCACCGAGCGCGTGCGTTCCGAGCATCCCGGCGCCTCGATCATCTTCTCGCCCGAGTTCCTGCGCGAAGGTCGCGCGCTGTACGACAACCTGCACCCGTCGCGCATCGTCGTCGGGGACCGCGGCCCGTCGGGGCGGCGATTCGCGGACCTGCTGCTCGAAGGTGCGGTCGACACGGACGTGCCGGTGCTGCTCACGGACTCGACAGAGGCCGAAGCGATCAAGCTGTTCGCCAACACCTACCTCGCGCTGCGCGTCGCGTACTTCAACGAGCTCGACACCTACGCAGCCGTGCACGGCCTTGATGCGCGGCAGATCATCGAGGGGGTGGGCCTCGATCCGCGCATCGGCTCGCACTACAACAACCCGTCGTTCGGCTACGGCGGCTACTGCCTGCCGAAGGACACGAAGCAGCTGCTCGCGAACTACTCCGAGGTGCCGCAGAACCTCATCGCCGCGATCGTCGACGCCAACCGGACCCGCAAGGACTTCGTGGCCTCCGACATCCTCGCGCGCGGACCCAAGACGGTGGGTGTCTACCGCCTGGTCATGAAGTCGGGGTCCGACAACTTCCGGGCGTCGTCGATCCAGGGGATCATGAAGCGCATCAAGGCCAAGGGCATCGACGTCATCGTGTACGAGCCGACCCTCGAGGAAGAAGACTTCTTCCACTCCGAGGTCGTGCGCGACCTCGATGACTTCAAGTCGCGCGCGGACGTCATCATCGCGAACCGCTCGACGGACGTGCTCGACGATGTCGCGCACAAGGTCTATACGCGCGACATCTATGGTCGCGACTGACCGACCGTCCGCCCCCGCCGGTGAAGCGGAGCGGGGCGTCCGGTTGCTTTGGTAGGCTTCACGGCGTGTCGGTGACGACACCGACCGACGAAGTTCGGCTGCCAACCCGTCGCTTATCGCCCCCAGGGCGAATGTCCCCCCGTGCGATGACCGAGACCTCAAGATCCCCGCGTGACGCCGACTGGCCGCGTCGCTATGCCAGCCGGCTCTTCTATTCCGACGCGCTGGTCGTCGCGGCGACCCTCGCCGTCTATGGCTGGATCGCGCTGGAGCAGCTCACACAGCCGGTGTCGTGGCCCGACGGGCCCGACATCCCGTACTGGGTGTTCCTCATACTGCTCGGCGTGGTGTGGCTGCTCTCGCTCGACGTGATCGACACGCGTGATCGTCATACCATCGGCCACGGCATCACCGAGTACCGCCGCATCGTCAACGCCACGGTGATCGTGTTCGCGCTCGTCGTCATCGTCGCGTTCTTCGCGCGCATCGAGATCGCGCGATCGATCTTCATCGTCGCGCTGCCGATCGGCGTGGCAGCGCTCGTGCTGTCGCGCTGGCTGTGGAGGCAATGGCTGCGCCGCAGGCAGCGGCACGGCAGTTATGTCTACCGCGCCGTCGTCGTCGGAGAACGCTCGAAGATCGCGCACATCGCACGTCAGATCCAGCGTGCTCCCGACTCCGGTTACGTCCTGATCGGCGCACTGACCCGGGGCGGCGAAGGCATGGTCGGACACCTGCCGGTGCTGGGCGACTTTGCAGACGCTGGGACCGCCGTCGAGCAGGCGGGGGCGGACACGCTGATCGTCGCAGGCTCGGACGAGCTCGATCCGCAGACGATGCGCCGCCTCGGCTGGGAGATGGCGGACCGCGACGTCAACTGGGTCGTGGCGCCGACCGTCACCGATGTCGCGGGCCCCCGCATTCACGCTCGCCCGGTCGCCGGCCTGCCGCTCGTCCACATCGACTTCCCGACTCTGGAGGGATACAAGCGGGTGTCGAAGCGGGCCTTCGATCTGGTCGGCTCATCGCTGCTGCTGCTGTTCCTCTCCCCGCTCATGGTGGTCACGGCCATCGCCATCCGCGTGGACGGGAGCGGTCCCGTCTTCTACCGCCAGGCGCGTGTCGGGCGAGGCGGGCGCGAGTTCGGGATGCTCAAGTTCCGGTCGATGGTTGCCAATGCCGACGACCAGCTCGCCAGTCTGCTCGACGTGCAGGGGACCACCGATCGCCCTCTGTTCAAGGTGACGAACGACCCTCGTATCACCCGGGTCGGGTTCTTCATCCGCAAGCACTCGATCGACGAGCTGCCGCAGCTCGTCAACGTGTTCCTCGGAGAGATGAGTCTGGTCGGGCCCCGGCCGCAGCGCGAAGCCGAGGTGGCGCTCTATGACGACGACGCGCATCGCCGCATGCTCGTCAAGCCTGGCATGAGCGGACTGTGGCAGGTCAGCGGCCGCTCGAAGCTGTCGTGGGAGGACTCGATCCGACTCGACCTCTACTACGTGGAGAACTGGTCGTTCACGCAAGACATCCAGATTCTGTTCCGCACCATCAAGGCCGTCGTCGCCCCCGGCGAGACAGCGCATTGAGCGCGTCTCTCGGCGTCGTCACAGGCCCTGCCCGGTAGCATCCTGACGTGTCTTCCAAGCCCGTTCCCGGACGCTTCCGTCAAGGTCGCGCCGGCAATCACGCCCCGGCCCCGCGCCGGAGGCGGCGATGGCCGTGGGTTCTGCTGGGCACGTTCGTCGTGCTCGGCGGGATCGCGGCGGTCGGCGGGGTGTTCGCGCTTCAGGCGCTGCAGGTCAAGGACGACCTGATGGCGGCCAAGTCGCAGCTGACGTCTTTGACGGACGCCTACAAGGACGGCGACGCGGCCGAGATGCAGGCGATCGGCGCGGAGGCGCTGCGCTTGACGACCGAAGCCGAGAGCACGGTGCAGGGCCCGCTGTGGGGACTGGCGGCCGGCATCCCCGTTGTGGGGACCAACATCACGGCCGTGCGGGCGGCGACGGAAGCCACCCACATCATCGTGCGGGACGCCTTGCCGTCAGGCATCCAGCTGCTCTCGACGATGTCTCCCGACAAGCTGAAGGTCGAAGGCGGCGGCATCAACCTGGTGCCCTTCCAAGAGGCGCAGCAGACGTTGCCCGAGCTGAAGAGCGTGCTCGCCGCAGCGCAGACGAAGGTGTCGAACATCGACCGCGGCGACTTGTTGCCGGTCGTGGACGATGCTGTCGAGCAGTTGTCGTCGGTCGTCGACCAGGCAGGACCGCTGCTGGACACGGTGGAGCAGCTGCTTCCCATCGCCCTGCGCATGGCTGGGTCCGAAGGCCCGCGGAACTACCTCGTGATCTTCCAGAACAACGCCGAGATCCGGGCGACGGGCGGCAACGCCGCGACGTCGACGGTCATCCATGCGGAGAACGGGAAGATCGAGAAGGTCGAGGACGAGACGGTCGAGGACTTCTACCTCGCCGGTGTCAGCGGATGGCTCGATTCGGACCTGCCCGACGAGACGCTTGCGCTGTACGAGGAGGACTTCGACCGGAACGCACAGAACTTCTCGCGCACCCCCGACTTCCCGACGACGGCGCACATGTTCTCTCAGCTCTGGGAGCAGACGAACGGTACGCAGCTGGACGGCGTCATCTCGCTCGACCCGGTCGCGCTGTCGTACATGCTCGCGGCGACCGGGCCGGTGGAACTCGAAGACGGTTCGGAGATCAACGGGAAGAACGCTGTCAAGCTGCTCCTGAGTGACGCGTACGAGAAGTTCGGCACCAACGGCAAGGCTGCCGACGCGTACTTCGCCGACGTCTCGTCCCGTGTCTTCGACAAGATCGCGAGCGGTTCGTGGGCACCGACTGCGATGATCAAGATGCTGGAGAGATCGGTCAACGAAGACCGCATCTACGCCTATTTCCCCCGCGAGGACGAGAACGCGCTCGCGACCGAGTTCAAGGTCGACGGTGCGCTCACGGCGGACAACACGAAGGCCACCCAGGTCGGGATCTATCTCAACGACGCGTCGTACAGCAAGCTCGAGTACTACCTGTCGACGACGATGAATGTCACGTGCGACGCCGCGTCGCGTACGATGACCACCACGCTCACGATGACCTCGACCGTGCCCGGGAACAACCTGAGCGGCTACACGCTCGCCTGGCGCAACCCGTCGATGAACCTTCCGCGCACGACGATGATCCTCGACACGCTGTACGTGGCGCCGCCCGGGTCGACCATCACGGCGATCAACCCGGCCGATGGCGATATCAGGCGCTGGAACCGCGACGGCGCCGAGAAGGGGCATCCGCTTGCCAGCCGCACGATGCTGCTGAAGATGGGGGAGACCAAGACGGTGTCGTTCACCACCCAGCTGCCCGAGGGTGAGCTCGGGCCGCTCGAAGTGCGCTACTCGCCGACCGTCACCCAGACGCCCGTCACGATCGACGCGTCGTGCTCGGCGCTGTTCCCCGAGAGCAAGTGACGCGGGTCGCGTGACGTCCGAACGGCTGCCGTCCACGAGCGGGCCGAGGCACGCCATCATCCTGCTGATGGCGCTCGGCTACGGGGTGTTCCTCGCATTCATGGTGTTCTGGCCGAGTCCCATCGACGAGCCGATCCAGGGGCTGCTGGAGCGCGCGATCTCCGAGCTGCATGAGCGTGGGGTGCCCGGTTTCATCGACTACGACTTCATCGAGTCGTTCTCGAACGTCCTGCTGTTCATCCCCGTCGGATTCCTGTTCGCGCTCATGGTGCCGCTGCGGTGGTGGCCGGTCGCGCTGCTCCTCGGACCGGCGCTCTCGGTCGGCATCGAGCTGATCCAGCGCTACCTCCTCGACGCACGGGTCTCGACCGTGGATGACGTGATCGCGAACTCGATCGGCGCGACGATCGGTGTGCTCCTCGCCGTCGTCATCCGCGCGGTCGTCAAGGCGAGGGACGAGAAGGTCATCGAGCGGCACGAGGCGCTTCGGCGAACGCGCGGCGCACGCTGACGCCCCGTGGTCGAGGGGTTCCGTCGGCGGCATCCATCCCGACAGAATGTGACGTGACGCCGCACTCGGGGGCGCGAAGGAGTGAGCATGAGCGGATTCGACGACCTGGTCAACCAGGGCAAGGAACTCTACGAGCAGAACAAGGACAAGATCGACGACTTCCTCAAGTCCGAGCAGGCGGAGGGGATCAGCGACAAGGTCCTCGACGGGGCGTCCGACCTCGCCAAGAAGGTGCTTCCGGACGAGCACGACGCGACCATCGACGGCGTGCGCGACAACATCGACGGAGCTGTCGGCGACAAATGACCTGAACGACGGAGGCGGCCCGGGGCGACCCGGGCCGCTTTCGTGTTTCCTGAGCCGATCGTGATCCGGGCGTGACCAGGGGCGCTTGACGCCGTCGCAGAATCGCCGCTAGCTTGACCGTGGGCTACGTGTGGCCGGCGCAACTGGGGAGTTAACGCCGGAGGGACCGCACACTTGGGGAGTCCGACCGGGAAATTCGGGGTCCCCTTGAGCTGACATCAGCGAGAAGGGGAACCTTGATGTCCGGGTACTGGGGAAATGATGGTTCGGCACGTGTGGGCGTCCGCCGCAAGGCGCGGGCGGCTCGGGAGCGTGACCGCAGACTGACGATGCGGCACCGGTGGTACGCCGGTGGCATCGCGACGCTCCTCTCGGGCGCGCTGATCTTCGCGGGCATGTCGCCGGCGCTCGCAGAGGAGACTCCGGCGCCGTCGCCGACCGACACCTCTGCGGCGGCCGACACGTCGACGGGCTCGGACGATGCGGGAACGGATGCCGCCACTCCGACGCCGCCGTCGGAGGAGGCCGGCACGCCCGACGAGACGACCCCACCCGCGGAGCAGGCGCCTGAAGAGCAGCCGCCCGCCGAAGAGCCCCCCGCCGAGGAGCCTCCGGCGACCGACACGCCCGCGCCGTCTCCCTCCGAGTCGACCCCCGCGAAGGATGCAGGCACGCAGAAGCCGCAGTCGCGTGTGGCTCCGCAGGCCGAGGTCGCGCCGCTGGCGGTGCTGCCGGGCTGTACCGGCAGCTGTCTCACGATCACCCGCAACGTGACGATCTCCGGCGGCGGGCCCGCCGCAGCCTCCGACTGGGAGTACCGCGCGACCAACGGCGCCGACTGGGCAGTGATCCCGAGCGGCGCGACCGGCGTCGACGTGGCCACCGGCTCCTACGTCGTTTCGGCGGTGTCGCTGAACGCCAACACGGCGAACTACCTCACGACGGTCACATGCAGCGACGCAGGATCGGGACTCACCTGGAGCAGCGGATCGTCGACCCTCTCGTACACGTCGGGGAGCGACCGGGCATCGACCTGCTCCTTCACCCACACGTACCAGGCGCCCGGCACGATCACGATCCAGAAGGGCGGCCTCCGCACCGGCGGCCAGACCGTCGCCGGCCTGCAGGACGCGGTGTTCGAGGTCTACAAGGGCGGCAGCGCCAGCGCACCCGACACGACCCCGGCGAACCTGGTCGGCACGTGCACGACGGCCGCCAACGGCCAGTGCTCGGTGAGCGTGCCCAGCGGCGCGCAGTACTGGATCGTCGAGAAGACGGCGCCGAGCGGCTACAGCATCCTCGACGAGCTGAACGTCGGAAGCTCGGCCTCGAACGTGACGTACCAGTTCCGCACGAACTCGGTCGCTGCGGGCAGCAACACGACCTACCCGCAGGTGGGCACCGGCAACGATGCGAACGCCTCCGGCGGCTTCTGGGCCGACATCAAGAACAACCCGACGGCGATCCAGGCGTGCGGCATCCGCGTCGGCCTGCTCATCGACCTCTCGAACTCGATCGACGACGGCGAGTTCACGTCGCTGAAGACGGCCGCGACCGGATTCGTGGACGCTCTTCAGGGCACGCCCTCGTCGCTCGCGGTGTGGACCTTCGCGACGAACGCCCCCGCGAGCGGGGGCGGCAACGGCACGCTCGGGCTGACCTCTGTCGCCACGGCTGCCGGCGGCACGACGGTGAAGAACAAGATCAACGGGCTGTCGCGGCCCGGCGGCAACGCCGGCGCGACGAACTGGGACCAGGGCCTCTGGCAGGTCGCGGGCGACGCCGCCAACAAGGTCGACGTCCTGCTCGTGCTCACGGACGGCACGCCGACGGTCTACGGCCCGAACGGCGAAGGCCCCGGCAGCTTCTCCCGCTTCCGCGAGGTGGAGAACGCGGTCTTCTCGGCGAACTCGGTGAAGAACCTCGGCACGCGCGTGGTGCCGGTGGGCATCGGCGTCGGCGGCGCCGAGCCGAACCTGCAGGCCATCTCGGGCCCGACGATCGACAGCGACTACTACCTGGTCGCGAACTACGCAGCCCTCGCCGCGTTCCTTCAGAACCTCGCGAAGGGTCAGTGCGACAGCACGATCAACGTCACCAAGATGGTGATCCCCAACGGCGGCACGACTGCGAACGCGACGGCCACGCCCGGGTGGGGCTTCACCGCTGCAAACGGCAGCAACACGGTGACCCCGACGAGCGGGCAGACCAACCAGTCGGGCGCGATCAGCTTCAAGGTGTCTGGACTGAGCTCCGGTCAGACCTCCGCGGTCACCGTCACGGAAGAGAACCGTGCAACCTACACACCGGCGCCGCAGGGCGGCAAGAACGCCGTCTGCAAGGACGACACCGGAGCCACCGTCACGGTGACGAACGTGGGCAGCTACGGCTTCACCGCGAACGCCACGGGTGGGCGCATCGTGACCTGTACGGTCTACAACCAGGCTCCGAACCCGAAGGTCGACCTGCAGGTCGTGAAGAAGTGGGTCATCAACGGCACCGCGTACGACAACGGCTCGCAGCCGTTCGGTGCGGCGCAGCTGACCCTCGACGGACAGAACCGCAACTTCGGCACGAACTACTCGTACGACGTCGGAGCCGCCGTCGCGATCGGCGAGACCGTCACCGGACTGCCCCCGTTCTGCACGAACACGTCGACCGGCACCGGCTCGCACACGATGACGGCGACGCCGAACCCGAACGTGGTCACGCTCACGAACACCGTGACGTGCACGACGCAGCTCAAGCTCACCAAGAAGGTCGTGGGCGGCACGGCCGACCCGACCACGTGGACTCTCACCGGCACCGGACCTGGTGGATCGCTCCCCGGTCCGAACGCCGCCTCGCCGACGGCGCTGGTGAACGTCACGCCGGGCGTGATCTACACGCTCGCCGAGTCGGGCGGTGACCCCCGCTACACGCAGGAGGTCGTGGCAGGCGCCAACCCGCGGCCGGGGTCGACCGGATCGTGGCACTGCTACCTGCTCAACGCGAACGGCAGCCGCGGCACCGAGTACGACGGCCTCAACGGCGGCGTGACGGTCCAGCTCGGCCAGCACGTCGAGTGTGAGGCGATCAACCAGACCGCGAGCCTCGTGCTGCTGAAGCAGGTCGTCAACGACAACGGCGGTGCCGCGGTTCCGGGCGACTGGAACCTGAAGGCGACGCCCGCTGCGCTGAGCGGCCTCGTGGCGACCACGGTGGCCGGCGCCGACACCGCCAGCTCGGCCAACACCATCCAGGTGCGTCCGAACCACACGTACACGATCAGCGAGACCGGCGTCACCGGATACCAGCAGGTGAAGCTGCAGCGGCTCGACGGCGTGAACTGGGTCGACGTCGCCGGGTGGGACGTGACCGTTCCCGCCAACGGCACCGGCACGTACCGCATCGTCAACGACGACATCGCGCCGAAGCTCACGCTGAAGAAGATCGTCGTCAAGAACAACGGCGGCACGGCGCCCGACACGGCGTGGACGCTGACGGCGACCTCGGCGGACGGCCCGAACCTGAGCGGGCAGACCGGTGTCAACGGCACCGTGGCCGCGGGCGACGCCTACACCCTCGCCGAGGCGAACGGACCCAGCGGCTACGACTGGACCACCCTGTCGTGCACGGGCTACCCGAACACGACGAAGGCGGCCCCGACGCTGACCCTCAAGCCGGGTGACGACGTCACCTGTACGTTCACGAACGACGACCAGCCGGGACACCTGACCCTCGTCAAGGTGGTCGACAACGCGAACGGTGGCGACAAGGCCGCTGCGGACTGGAACCAGCACCTGACCGCCACGCTCGGCGCGACGACGCTGACGTTCAACCACAACGAGACCAAGGACGTCGCCGCGGGCACGTTCACGCTCGCCGAGATCAACCAGCTCGCCGGCTACCAGCTCACGAACCTCGTGTGCTCGACCGGCGGCACGTCGCTCGCGAACCCGACGGTCACCGTCGGCAACGGCCAGAACGTCACCTGCACGTTCACCAACACGTCGCAGAAGCCGACGCTGACGCTCGAGAAGAAGGTCGTCAACGACGGCGGCGGCTCGGCCACGGCGAACCAGTGGACGCTGACGGCGAAGAACGAGGCCAACAGCGACACCCCGATCAACGGCACCGGCACGCAGGTAGGCGGCGACCCGCTGCTCGCCGCGATCAGCGGCCAGGTGGTCGCGGGCCGTGCCTACGTCCTCAGCGAGTCCGGTCCGTCCGGGTACTCGCAGGACGGCGCGTGGTCGTGTGTCCTCACCGGCACGCAGACGCCGGTGGCGCTCACGGACGGCGCCGTCAAGGTGCCGCTCGCGACGAACGTCACCTGCCGCGTCGTGAACAACGACACCGATGCGACGGGCTCGATCGCCAAGACGGCATCCGCTCCCGTCCAGCAGCCCGACGGCAAGTGGTCGATCGACTACACCGTCACGGTGACGAACAACTCGGCCACCGCGTCGTACGCCTACAAGGTGAACGACACCTTCCAGTTCGGCGCCGGGATCACCGTGGGGTCGGCGACCGTCGACGCGTCCGGCGCCCCGGGGGCGACGCTCACGCCGGGCTGGAACGGCGCCGCGCAGCCGCAGCTGGCGACCGGCTCCGTGTCCGCGGGCATCGGGAACGCGCACGTGTTCGTCATCCACGTCACGGGGATCACGATCGCGGACGCCGTGGCAGACGGAGACGCATGGAAGTGCGTGACCCCCGAGCCCGGCGGATTCGCCAACCGGACCGACCTGTTCAAGGCCACCGGCACCACCCCGGTGGGCACGGCGTACGCCTGCAAGGAGCCCGCGTTCCCGACGATCACCAAGACGGGCACGAACCCGGCTTCGCAGAACGCGGACGGCTCGTTCAACATCGAGTACACGATCACGGTCACGAACCCGAGTGCCACACTGCCGCTTCAGGTGAACGTGCTCGACACCTTCCCGGCGGTGCCGGCAGGCTGGACGCTGACCACCGACGGCGGCAACTGGAAGGTGGTCGCCCAAGGGTCGGCACCCGCACCGGTCAGCCCGACGTTCGCGCCCGGCGGTGGGGGCCTGCTCTGGCAGGGCCCGCTCCCCGCGAACACGAGCTACGTCTACAAGGTGACCGGCACGCTGCTGCCGTCGACGGATGCCGCGAGCATCGGTGACTGCGCGGCCCAGGCAGGCCTCAAGAACAAGGCACGGGTCGTATCCGGCGAGGTGACGAAGGACGCCGAAGGCTGCGTCACCGTCGTCCTCCCGCCGGTCTCGGTCTCGAAGACGGACGGCACGGTCACGCAGCTCGACGGCGGTGACTGGCAGATCGACTACACCGTCACGGTGACGAACTCCAGCCTCACCACGGGCACGGTCTACACGCTCTCCGACAACCCCGACCTCGGGAACGGCTGGGACGTCGTGAGCGCGGACTGGCAGGGCACCGCCCCGGCGGCGAACACGCCGATCGAGGCGGGCGGATCCGACCAGTACGTCTACCGCATCGTCGCCTCGGTGATCCCGCCGGACGACGAGTCGCCGGCACCGTCGCTGGAGTGCGTCCCGGGTGAGGGAGGGGCATTCCACAACATCGCCGAGGTGGTGTACCCCGGCGGTTCGAAGACCGACGACGGGTGTGCAGAGCCCGCCTCGCCTGAGGTGACCAAGGACTCCGGTTCGATCACGCAGGACGGCACCGACTGGGTGCTGGCCTACACCGTGACGGTCAAGAACCCGAGCACGATCGGGCTGTGGTACTCCCTGTCCGACACACCGCTGGCGCTGCCGGCCGGTGTGACGGCGCAGAGCTGGACCGCAGCGGGGCCGGCCGCCCTGAACGGCGGCACCTTCACGGCGCCGGGCACGGCCTTCGACGGCGGCGCGAACCAGCTCGTCGGCACGGGCACGCTCCCGGCCGGGGCATCCCACGTCTTCACGATCACCGCCAAGGTGAGCCTCGCGAATGACGTCAAGGCCGCCGACCTGGTGTGCGGTCAGCGCCCGGGCACGGGCGTCTGGAACAGCGCCACCGTCGACAACGGCGTCGGTTCCGACACCGATGACGCGTGTGACGGCATCCAGCTGCCGAAGGTGGGCATCGAGAAGTCGGATGCCGTCGTTCAGCAGAACGTCGCCGGTGAGTGGGAGCTCGCGTACGAGGTCACGGTGACGAACCTCGACCCGTCGCTGGCCGCCGCGTACAAGATCACCGACACGCCGCAGTTCGACGCGAGCTTCGCCGTCGTCCCCGGCTCGGAGTCGTGGACGCAGGGCGGGTCGGCGGGTACGCCCGAGGGCGTGCTGCCGGGCGGCGGATCGATCACGTGGGTGTACCACGTGAAGGCGGTCGTGGTGCCGGCGGAGTTCGATCCCGAGACGGCGCTGGAGTGCACCACCGAGGGTGAGAACCCCGGCGGCGGCTTCTACAACGTCGCCACGGTGGCCTTCCCGGGCGGCACCGCCACCGACGACGGCTGCGGCGTGCCCGCGAAGCCGCTCGTCGAGAAGACCAAGCTCGACGCGGTGCAGGACACGACCACCGGTGAGTGGACCCTCGCGTACAACGTGAAGGTGTACAACCCGACGGCGATCCCGCTGCAGTACACGGTGCACGACACTCCGGGGGCGCTGCCGTCGGGTGTGACGGCGACGGGTGCGTGGGAGGCGATGCTGCCGACGATCGCTGACGGCAACGTCGGCTCGGTCAACGGGGCCTGGGTCTCCGACAACGCGCAGCCGCTCGGCACAGGCTGGCTGCAGCCCGGCTCGGCCAACGTGTACCTCGTGGTGCTGAAGGTGAAGATCGCGGCATCCGTCCCCGACGACGCCCTCGACTGCGAGGTCAAGGACGGCGGATTCTGGAACGGCTCCCTGATCACGAACGGCCTGGGCGACAGCCGGTCCGACGACTGCATCACGATCGTCCGTCCGGCGACCGACCAGTCCAAGACGGTCACCCGCACGTCCCAGGACGAGGACGGCACGTGGGAGATCACGTACGACATCGTCGTGGAGAACACGTCGACGACGCAGGCGGCGGTGTACAGCCTGACCGATGCCCTGGACTTCGGCGGCGACATCGAGGTGCAGGATGCCTCGTGGAGCGGCCCCGGCGGCACGGACGTGGCGTTCACCCACGCCGGTGACGACTGGACCGCGCTGATGGCCACGGATGCCGTGCTCGCTCCGAAGAGCGACACGACCGGTAAGGCGACCTACACGGTGACGGTGCACGCGATCGTGCCCGCCGCCGCGTGGGACGGCGACACGCTGGGCTGCTACCCCGACAACGAAGACCCGTCGGGCGGCTTCCTCAACACGGCGGTCATCACGTCCGCCGGCGAGCCGCACCCGGTCGACGCCTGCTCGGAGCCCGAGCTGCCGACGATCGACAAGACGGCGACGAGCGCGACCCAGGACCCGGACGACCCGGACAGCTGGACGGTCACGTACCAGCTGACGGTGCACCCGAGCGGGTTCGACACGTTCTACACGCTGACCGATGTGCCGGGCTTCCCGTCGGGCATCACGCTCGGCGACGGCACCGCGCAGCGCACCACGCCTGCTGGTGACGAGCCGATCGACATCGAGTCGGGCGCATCGTTCCCCGACGCCCCGGTCGCGCTCGGCGCGAACGAGACGCAGGTGTGGACGGTCACGTGGAAGGCGAACGTCACGGGTGACGTGGCTTCGGGCGACCTGAAGTGCGGCGAAGGACCCGGCCAGGGCTACTACAACGCGGCGTACCTGTACGTCGGCGAGGACCAGGTCGACGACGGCACCGCGTGCATCCCGGTCAAGGAGGCGGTCTACCCGACCACCGCGAAGACCGTGACCTCGTCGACGCAGGACCCCGAGACCGGGCAGTGGACGATCGTCTACAGCCTCACGGCGTCGCTCGCAGCCGCGGGCACGCCGGAGAACCCGGACGGCCTGTCGGCGAAGTACAGCCTCAACGACCAGCTCGACTTCGGTGCCGGCATCGACATCGACTCGGCCACCTGGAGCGGTGAAGGACAGACGAATGTCGCCTTCGACGACTCCGACTGGTCGGCCGCGATCGCCACAGGCAAGGCGATCACGGCGGGCGCGACGCACACCTACACCATCACGGTGAAGGCGGACGTCACGGCCGAGGCCATCGATGAGCACACCACGACCTGTGAAGAGGGTGAAGGGCCGTACGGCGGCTTCCTCAACACGGCGTGGCTGCGCAGCGGCGGTCAGCGCGACGACGTGCACGCGTGTGCCGAGCCGGTGTTCCCGACGGTCGAGAAGACGGCCGGCGCCTACACGCAGAACGACGACGGCACGCAGACCATCTCGTACATCGTGACGGTCACCTACCCCGACACCGACCAGGAGCCGAAGCCGGCCGAGGTGGGCTATACGCTCACCGATGCCCCGACGCTCCCGGACGGCGTGGAGCTCGACGGCGACTGGACGGCGGAGGCTGCGGATGCCGCGACGCCTGCGGTGCCGGCATCCGGGGCGTCCTGGAACGGCGAGGGGGAGTGGACCATCGTGCCGGCGGGAACGCTGACGCCCGAGGGCCCGGTCCACACCTACGTCGTGTCGGCCACGGTCAAGGTGACCGCACCGCCGAGCACCGAGCAGCCGCGCGCGTGCTTCGAGGCTCAGGAGGACGGGTACTTCGTCTGGAACGAGGCCGTGGTCCACTCCGGTGGCTGGATCGACCGCGACGACGCGTGCCAGACGGTGCACTTCGACGACGTCGGCATCGAGAAGACCGCGACGAACCTCCCCGAGGAGGGCTCCATCGACCCGGGCACGGTGTTCGACTACGAGCTCACGGTCACCAACCACGGGACCCGGGACGCCAAGAACGTCGTGGTCACGGACCCGCTGCACGAGCGGCTCGAGGTGACGGGGCTGACGCTGCCCGCCGGTTGGACCAACGGCAACGCACCCGCGTTCGTCGATGAGGACAACACGCTGTCGGTGAGCATCCCGACCCTGGCTGTCGGGGCGAGCGCGAAGATCGTGGTGCAGGTGAAGTTCCTGCCGCAGACGACCTCCGCGGAGCTGCCCGAGGTGGTCGGCGACGAGGAGCCGCCGGTCGCGCCGACGCCGCTCGACGAGATCCTCAACGAGGCGTGCGTCGCCGCGGATCTCGACGGCGACCCGAGCAACGACTGCGACGACGTGACGGTCCCGACGCGTGACATCTCGGCACTCGTCTACACCCGCTGCGTCGCGGATGCGCCGTTCCTCGGCTGGGTCGTGACGAAGTCCGAGTCGCTGAAGGACGAGCCGATCGACTTCCTCTGGAAGCCGGTGAACGGCGCGGTCACCCCGGAGACGACGCCGGCTCAGGTCACGCTGTCGAACAACAACGGGACGACCTGGAGCGACGAGATCCCGTGGGTGGGGTCGGCCTTCACCCCGTCCGGCGTGTCGATCGACTACCCGGGATGGCGGCCGATCGAGTCCAGCGACATCGTCCCCGGCACGAGCCCGACGCAGTACTACCTGCCCGGGACGACGACGGTGATGACGCCCGGACAGCAGGCTCAGTTCGTGTTCAACGGGCTGATCCTCGACCCGAGCGAGCTCGACTACTCGTGGCGCCTCAACACGGAGATCACGTTCACCGTGAACCCGACCCTCACCTTCTCCACCTCCTATCCGGATGCCACGCCGCAGTGCTTCGTGGCGCGCCACACCGAGGTGCAGGTCGAGAAGTCGGCGAGTGTCGAGCGCACCGAGCCGGGCAAGTCGTTCAGCTACACGCTCGATGTCGCGAATGTGAGCGACGACGCGGCTGCCGAGGATGTGGTGGTGACCGACACGATCCCCGCCGACATCAAGATCACCGCGGTGAACTGGCCGGGCAAGGGCGACGCCGATGCGTTCCCGAACTGGCAGTCGTGCGAGGTGACGGGTCAGAACAGTGGAGGCTACGGCGGAACGCTCACGTGCTCGCTGTTCGGACCGCTGCAGCCGATCAACTCCGACAACGGAGGGGCGACGGTGGCGCCGAGGATCACCCTCGACGCGACGGTCAACCCGAAGTCGGCGGCGAACACGATCACCAACGTGGCCGTGGTGGACTACCACACGTTCGGCGACCCGGACGACCCGGGCCGTGACTCGGATGACGCGACGGTGCTGCTGTCGGGTCTGCCGGCGACGGGTGGCGGTGCGACCCTGCCGCTCATCGTTCTGGGACTCGTGGTGATGCTGACGGGCGCCTCGGTGCTGATCATGTCGCGCCGGCGCCGCGGAGAGCCGAAGCCGCAGCTCTGATCCCGTAGGTCCCCGCGAGGGGGCGGGCCGTCACACCGACGGTTCGCCCCCTTGCGGCGTTCTGTGCTGTTGCCGAGCCGTTACTTGACGGGACTCTGTCGGCGGCATAGCTTTAGCCCCGGGAACACGTGTCGGCTCGTGTTTGGGGAGAACGCCGACCCGCTTGGGGAAGCAGTCGCATTTCTTTTCACCTGCCGTTGCGTGATTGGGAGGGGCTCCATCTGGGGCGCCCTGTGTCGTAACGACCAAGGGTGAAATGATGTTCAGTCGTACTTTCGTGCGCGCTTCCGGCAACGGGGGAATGCGCCGCCGCATGCGTCAACAGCGAAATGAGGAGCGCAGGATCGCGCTCCAGAACCGCTGGTACGTCGGAGGGATCGCGGCCGTCGTGTCGACGACCCTCGTGTTCTCGGGCCTCTCGCCCGCCATCGCGGAGGAGGTGAACCCAGACCCCGCCGCCACCACGCAGGCAGCGGACACTCCGACCGAAACCTCGGCCACGGATGCCTCGGCGACGGATGCCGCTGACGCAGCCGCGACGGATGCCGCTGACGCAGCCGCGACGGATGCCGCTGACGCAGCCGCGACGGATGCCGCTGACGCTGCCGCGACGGATGCCGCCGACGCTGCTGCGACGGACACGTCGGCATCCGACACCTCGGCCGCGGATGCCGCGACGACGCCCACCGACTCCCCGGCGGCGCCCGACGCCACGACTCCGCAGAGGATCGCTCCGCTGGCTGCGCCGAACGCCGACATCAGTCCTCTGGCCCTCGTCTGCGGCCAGTTGAACGGTGGCTTCGAGATCGACGGCAACTACACTCCTGGCGACTGCGGCGGGAACAAGGACTGGACGAGCGTCGCCTACACGACCACGACCCAGGGAGGCACGTACAACACCGGCCGCAAGGACGACGACCCGACGGAGACCTGGTCGGAGGGCGGCGGCACTCCGCCGAAGGTCCAGTTCGACCGCGTCTACTCCTTCGCAGAGACGGTCGGCGGGGACTATCTGCTCAACATGGCGTGGGAGCGCCCCAGCAACTCCGGCACCGGCGGCTTCGCGATCGAGGTGACCAACCTCGGCATCCGCATGGGCAACAACGTGCCTCAGCCCAACCGCAGTGCGGGCGGCTACGTCTTCTTCTTCACGATGCAGGGCAACGGTCTGCCCGTGCTCGAGCTGACCTGCACGTACACCTCGCAGGCCGACTACCCGACGTCCGGTGCATCCCCGAACTGTCATGCTCCCGTCGCCGGCGCCTTCTTCGCGGCCGCCAGCGATGCGCCGCTTGCGAGCCCTCAGGGCGGTACGATCCCGGCCGGCGCGTTCTTCGAGATCGGGCTGAACGTCACCGATCTCACCGGCGGCGTGATCCAGCCTGGCTGCCCCGCCCCTTCGGCGGCCACTGCGTACCTGCGCAGCTTCACCGGTGAGTCGTCGGGCCCCGGCTCGAACCCCAAGGGCTGGGTCGGACCGCTCGAGGTCACCCCGCCGTCGACCTGTGTGCCGCTGACCGCGACGAAGACGGCGACGCCGTCGTTCGTCCGTGACTATGACTGGACGATCGAGAAGACGGTCGACCACGACAGCGCCAAGGTCAAGCCGGGTCAGAGCGCCACGTTCGACTACACCGTCACGGTCACGCCGTCGGCGCCGCAGGACTCGGGCTTCACCGTGACCGGTGTGATCACGGTCAAGAACACCAACCCGATCGACGTGCCGATCACGGGCGTGACCGACTCGATCCCCGGCGCGACATGCGTCATCAACGGATCGCAGACCCCGGTCGTCGCCAAGAACGGCGGCACGGCGAACATCGCCTACACCTGCACGCTGCCCACGGGCGCCGCGGGCACGAACACCGCGACGGTGACGTGGGGCGACACGGCGATCCCCGCGGGATCGACTCAGGCCACGGCGAACTACACCTTCGCGGGACTGGCGCCGAAGGCGACGACCGACGCGTCGGTGACGGTGTCCGACACCGCGGCGGCGTTCGGCGGCTCCAAGGTCGTCACCAAGCTCGACGGGCCGACCAAGTTCCAGTACTCCCGCAGCCTCGGCTCCGAACTGGGGTCGGACGTCTGCAAGAACTACGACAACACCGCCTCGATCGCTGCGACGAGCGACCAGCCCAAGCTGGAGGACAGCGTCACCGTGCAGGTGTGCACCGGCGCCGACCTCACGATCGAGAAGAACGTGGTCGTCAGCCTGACGCGGACCTACGCGTGGGACATCGAGAAGAGCGTCGACAAGACGGTCAAGACGGTCGACCCCGTGACGGGCAAGGCGACGTTCGACTACACCGTGCTCGTCACCCCCGGTGACGCGACCGACTCCGACTGGGCCATGAGCGGCCAGATCACGGTCGCGAACCCGAACGACTGGGACGTCGTGGCCACGGTCACCGACCTGCCGTCGTTCGCCGACGTGTCGTGCACGGTCACCGGCGGCGCCGGTGCGACGATCCCGGCGAACTCGTCGAAGGTGTTCGACTACGACTGCACGTTCCCCGACGACGGGCTGTTCGCGCAGGGCTCGAACAAGGCCAAGGTCACGTGGGACGACGATGCGGCGTACAGCCCGAACTCGAGCGTGACCGACACGGTCCAGATCTCGACGGCCGACTGGCACGTCTCGCCGATCAACAAGACGGTGACGGTCGTGGACGACAAGACCGACCCCGCCCACCCCGTCACTCTCGGCACGGTGGACTGGGCCGGTGGTCCGAAGGAGTTCCACTACTCGATCACGTTCGACGGCACGCCGGGTTCGTGCGTGGATTACACCAACATCGCCAAGATCGTCGAGACCGGCGACACCGACGACGTGAAGGTGACGGTCTGCGACTACCAGGACCTCACCGTCTCCAAGACGGCGAACCCGACGTTCGACCGGAGCTACTCGTTCGACATCGACAAGACGGCGAAGGCGACCAAGCTGGTCGTCGACCCGGTGACGGGCAAGGCGACCGCGACCTACACGGTCACGGTCACCGACGGTGCGGCATCCGACTCGAACTTCGCGGTGTCGGGTGAGATCGCGGTGACGAACCCGAACAAGGTCGGCGTTCCGCTCACGACGCTCACCGACAAGATCGGTGCGACCAGCTGCACGCTCGACCTGCCGGCCGACCTCACCGTTCCTGCCCAGAGCACGATCCTCGTGGACTACACCTGCGCGCCGTCGGCGACCGCCGACACGTCGGGTACGAACACGGCGACGGCCACGTGGGACAAGAGCAGGCTGCTCGGCACGAGCGGCACGGCGACGGGGACGAAGGACTTCGACTTCGCCGACGCGGTCGTCACCGATCTCAACGACAAGACCGTCACGGTCACCGACCAGTTCACGAACCCCGCCGGCCCCGCAGTGGTCCTCGGCGAGCACACGTGGACCGGTGAGGGCGAGGTCCAGAAGTGGACGTATGACCGGGAGCTGCAGGGCACCGTCGGCGCGTGCGTCGAGGTGGACAACACCGCGACGATCGTCGAGACCGAGCAGTCCGACGATGCCACCGTCGAGCTGTGCGGCTACCAGGACCTGACGATCGCCAAGACGGCGACCGGCTCGTTCGACCGCGACTACGACTGGAGCATCACCAAGGACGTCAACGACAACGCGATCACGGTGCCGGTCGGCGGAACGGCCGACTTCAAGTACACGGTGACGGTCACTCCGACCGCAGCCCAGGACTCGAACTTCGTGGTCGAGGGCACCATCACGGTGAACAACCCGAACAGCGTCCCGGTCACGATCACGCTCGACGACCAGCTCGAGGGCTGTGTCGTCACGGGCACGGCGAACCTGACGATCCCCGCGAAGGGCATGCGCGAGTTCCCGTACACGTGCGACCTCGACGACGCCACAGCATCGTCCGAGATCACGAACACGGTCGACATCACGTGGCCGAAGGCGACGCTCCCGAACACCTCGGGCGCGGCGTCGACGAGCGCCTCGGTCGACTTCGGCGAGGTGACGCCGGCGACGACGGATGCCACGGCCACCGTGTCTGACACGGCCGCGGAGTTCGGCGGCAGCAAGGTGCTGAACGCGGCGGACGGCCCGAAGTCGTACGAGTACACACGGACGCTCGGAACCCCCGACGGCGTGTGCACCGAATACCCGAACACCGCGACGGTCGACCCGTCCGACGAGTCGTCGAAGTCCGACAGTGAGACCGTCGAGGTCTGCGCCCCGACGATCACCAAGGAGATCGAGGCCTCGGTCCAGGATCAGACCGATCCTGACCTGTGGGATGTCTCGTACCTGATCACGGTCACGCTGGCAGGAGGGGAGCGCACCTACGATCTGGGTGACGAGCCGGACTTCGCTCCGGGCGTCGAGGTCGTCTCGGGTGACGCGCAGCGCATCCTGCCCGCACCCGCGGGCACGGTGATCGAGGGCATCGCGCCGGACGGCACGCCCTTCGTCACCGGTGTCGCGATCGGCGGTGAGGACAACACCACGCACGTGTACCGCGTCACGTGGCATGTCCGCATCCCGGCGCAGATCCCCGCGGACGAGCGCGCATGCGAGGGACCGGGGACCGGGTTCTACAACACCGGCATCCTGACGGTCGAGCACATCGTCCAGGAGGACGACGCGTGCGGCCCGATCGCCGAGAAGGTGTACCCGACGGTCACCAAGACGGTGAGCGACATCTCGCGTGATCCCGACACCAAGGAATGGGAGATCCAGTACGAGCTGAAGGTCACTCTCTCGAACGACCCGGCGGTCAACCCCGGCCACCTGTCGTCGAAGTACAACCTGTCCGACACTCTCGACTACGGCGTCATCGACGTCGTCGACGCGAGCTGGAGCGGCCAGGGGACCACGGACGAGCCGTTCGACCACGTCGGCGACGTCTGGTCGGCGCAGATCGCGACCGGCAAGACGATCACGGCGGGCGCGACCCACACCTACACGGTGACGGTGCACGCGACGCTCGACGTGACCGACCTGCAGCAGAACACGGTCGGCTGCACGAAGAACGGCGAGCAGCGCGGCCTCGGCTTCTTCAACGAGGCGACGCTCTCGTTCACCGAGCAGCTGCCGCCGGTGACCGTCGAAGCCTGCACCCCGCCGGTCTACCCGACGGTGGCCAAGACGGCCGAGGGGACCACGGAGGATCCCGAGACCGGTCTGCAGCGGGTGTCGTACCTCGTGAAGGTGACCGCTCCGGCGGCGCCGGCCGAGGGCCCGGTGACGAACGTGCTCTACACGCTCGTCGAGAAGCCGGACGCCCTGCCCGCGAACGTGGAACTCGAGGGCGACTGGCACGCCGAGGCGGTCGGGGCCGACACCCCTGATCCGACCGAGGCCACCTGGGACGGCACCGGGACGTGGCTGCTGAAGGCGATCGGCGCGTTCAGCGCGCAGGATCGGATCGACGGCATCCTCACCCACACGTACCGGATCTGGGCCGACCTGCGGGTGACCGGCGTGCCGGAATACCCGTCGGCACCGGCACCGTGCACCACCGCCGACGACGAAGGGTCTCCGATCTGGAACACCGTGTCGCTGGTCTTCGGTGAGCAGTCGCAGGACGCGACGGCCTGCGACGAGGTCAACTACGACGACGTCTCGATCGTGAAGACGGGCATGCTCCAGGTCTTCGACGGGGAGGTGGGCGAGTGGGTTCCGTTCGAGGACGGCGACTCGGTCGAACCGGGCGACGCGTTCCGGTACGAGCTGACCGTCACCAACAACGGCACGCGCGACGCCGAGGACGTCGTGGTGACGGATCCGATCCCCGAGCGTCTGGACGTCACCGGGCTCACGCTGCCCGCCGGATGGACGAACGAGAACGACCCGGACTACGTCGATGCCGACAACACCGTGATCGCGAGCATCCCGACCTTCGCGAAGGGTGCGACGGCGACGATCCTCGTCGACGTGACGTTCACGGCCACGCCGGTGCCGCCGGTGGTGCCCGGTGACGAATCGTCGCAGCCGGCGGATCCGCTCGAGTCGCTCACCAACACCGCGTGTGTCGCGGCCGAGCGCGACCAGGTCGAGGAGAACAACTGCTCGACGGTCGAGATCCCGGTGCGCGAGATCACGGCGATCGTGTGGACCAAGTGCGTGGCGGATGCCCCGTTCCTGGGTTGGACGATCAGCAAGTCGCAGGCGCTCATCGATGAGGACATCCACTTCCTGTGGACGCCCGACACCGGTACGGCGACCACCGAACCCGAGAACGTGGACATCACGCACGCGGGCGGCACGGCGACGTGGAGCGACGAGATCGCCTGGCCGGGCGCGGCGTTCAGCCCCTCGGGCGTGAGCATCGACTACCCGGGCTGGCGTCCGATCGAGCTGAGCGACATCGTGCCCGGTTCGAGCCCGACGCAGTACTACTACCCGGGCACGACCGACATCATCCCGGCCGCGGATCAGGCGAACTACATCTTCAACGGCCTGATCCTCGACGACAGCGAGCTGGACTACGCGTGGCGCCTCGGCTCCACCATCACGTTCTCTGTCAACCCGGAGCTGGTGTTCTCGACCGAGTACCCGGCGGCCACGGCCGGCTGCGCGGTGGCACGTCACTCCAACGTGCAGATCGAGAAGACGGCGAGCGTCGAGAAGACCGACCCGGGCGCGTCGTTCACGTACACCCTGGCGGTGGCCAACGTGAGCGATGACTCGGCAGCCGATGGGGTCGTCGTCACCGACGCGATCCCGGCCGACCTGAAGATCACCGACGTGAGCTGGCCGGGCGAGGGCGACGCGACCGCGTTCCCGAGCTGGTCCTCCTGCGCGGTGGCCGGTCAGGACGGCTCGGGTTACGGCGGGACGCTCACCTGCACGCTGAACGGACCTCTGCAGCCGCAGGGTGCGGAAGGCGTGTCGGTCGCTCCGACCATCACGCTGTCGGCGACGGTGAACCCGAAGTCGACCAGCAGCTCGATCACCAACATCGGTGTCGTGGACTACTACACCTTCGGTGACCCGAGCGACACGGGTCGCGACGCGGACGACGCCATCGTCCTGCTGTCGGCCCTGCCGGCAACGGGTGGCGAGCCGTCGCCCCTGCTGGCGATGCTCGGCCTGCTGGCGCTGCTGGCCGGAACGACGATGTTCGTCGTCACCCGCCGTCGCCGCGGCGAGGCCAAGCCCACCGTGTGAGCGTGAGAGAGGGTGGGCTACCCCAAGGTCCGCCCTCTCCCACCCCATCTTCGTCGAGCCTGTGTCGACGGAGGTCCGAGCCCCTCAGCCGCCCCGATGGCGAGGGGCTCGGTCGCGTGCGCGGCAGGTTCGAGACGTGGATGCCGGGGCCCCGGCATCCACTCGTCACGGCACGCGGAGAATGACCTGGGGCCCCGATTTCGCTCTCGGTGACCGCGCGCGATAGCCTGCACACAAGACGGCTTGCCGTCCTCCGCCGTACCACCCGAAAGGACGGCGGATCAGGGTCGCCCGGAGTGGGTTCCGACGCGATCCGAAAACGACGTGCCCCCGCATGTCGCTGGGATGTACGGCGCCTCACGCGCCGAAGAGTACGGCGCGCCCCCGCGCGTCGCTGGGAACGGCGCTGCAGCGTCGCTATGGGGAGGACAGTCGTGCCTGAAGCACGCCATAAGAAGACATTGAAGGCGCTCGCGGGCGCCCTGATCGCCGCCGCGCTCGTCGTGGCACCGCTGGTCACCGCCGGCGCATCCGCGACCACGACGCTCAAGGGCGTCGAAGGCCAGATGCAGACGTGGACGCCGCAGACCAACCAGGTGGGGTACTGGGAGAAGCTCTACGCGGCGCACGATGCGAAGTGCTACAAGTACGACGCGTCGCAGCGCTCCGACCACGGCAAGGTCACCGACGGCGGCAAGACCGTCACTCTGAACGCGTACCAGGACTCCTGGCCCGGCGACCACTGGGAGCTGCTGGTCATCAAGGGCGGCAGCCTCTACAACAACGTGATCGAGCACCCCACCGCGGGCGTCGCCTACGCGTCGCCGCTCAACAAGGGCGGTCAGCAGTCCGATGTGTCGCACTGGATCGTCTGCAAGGGGACCACTCCTGAGGAGCCCCAGACCCCGAATCCGACCCAGGACCTGGACTGCGTCGCCGTCACGATCGACTACGGTCGCGCGCTGACCAACGGCGATCACATCAACATCACGTACAACGAGGCGAAGGGCAAGCAGGTCAACGCCTACGTGGACCTCAACGTCGCAGGCGGCTGGAACGGTCTCGGCCTGCGCTTCTCGGACGGCACGACCAAGCCCCTCACCCAGGCGCAGGTCACGGCGGGCACGATCTCGTGGGCCTACTCGGCGCTGATCCCGGATGCCTCTTACACGGTGTCGTTCGTGCAGACGAACCAGACCGACACGTACCCGAACCTCGAGTGCGGCGTCGTGGACGAGCCCGAGGTCGTCACCCCGACGCTCACCTACACGCCCGGCACCTGCCTGGTGGAGGGCACCCTGACGCTCAGCGCGAACGCGGATTGGACGTCGGCACCCGGCGAGGACGGATTCACGGTATGGACGGCCGCGCCCAAGGACGGCACGGTGTTCGCCGCAGACGCCACGATCTCGTGGCCGGTTCCCACGCTGGCGAAGCTGTCGGCGGACGCCGACGACTGCCGTCCGGCCCCGCCCGCGCCCACGGTGAAGACCACGGAGAAGACCACGGTCGACTGCACGGCGACGAAGGCCGTCGTGGTGACCACGACCACGACCACGGAGCCCGTGTGGGACGTCGAGACCCACGCGTGGGTGCCCGGCAAGCCGACCTCCGTCGACACCACCGCCGAGCGCGCGCTGACGCCCGAGGAGATGGAGACCTGCCCGCCGGTCACGACCGTCGAGACGAGCGAATGGACCGACGGCGTCTGGGCGTGCGGTGACACCGCTGTCGTGCAGACCCGCACGGTCACGACCACGATCGGCGACGCCGAGCCGACCGTCGTCACCGAGACGCGCAACCGCGACCTCACGCAGGCCGAGATCGGCACGTGCCCGCTCGTGCCGGGTGACATCGAGTCGGTGTGCGTCGGCGACGTGCCCTACCTCGGCTACACGCTGACTCTGCCGGCGGGCTTCGTCGCGCCGAGCGCGAACCCCGTCACGATCACGTTCCTGAACCCGGAAGGTGAGGACTACGTCGTCACCGGCCAGCCGCTGAGCGGCGAACTGCTGTGGCCGGGTGCTTCGGACGGCGAGCCCAAGATGTGGCCGGGCTGGGAGCTCGTCGACGGTGAGTACGCGCAGACCGACGGCAACTTCGCCTGGACCCGTCAGGGCGTCACGGTGCGCTTCGATGTGAACCCGACGTACTCCACCGAGGTCGAGTACCCGGAGGCGAGCGCCGAGTGCGCCAACCCGCCGATCGGCGGTCCCGAGACGCCGACGACCCCGACGGAGCAGACGCCGACCGACGACACGCCCAGCGGTGACACCCCGACGGCGGGGACGCCGGCCGATGCGTCGAGCGGTGACCTGGCCACCACGGGTGGCGGCGTGAGCCCCCTGCTCGTCGCCGCGGGCGGTGCGACCCTCGCAGCCGGCATCGCCGTCGTCGCGATCGCGGCCTACCGCCGCCGTCGCGCCGCGTCCGAGTGACCCGGCAGCACTGACGCCGAGAGGGGCGGTCGCGCACAGCGCGGCCGCCCCTCTCGCCGTGCTGCGGCATCCTGTCCGCCGGGGGAGGGGCCGCCGCCTGAGAAACGCCCGAGCATACCCGCGTCACGACACGCCCGAGTTTGCGACACGCCCGGGCCGCACGTAGACTAGTGAGGTTCCACATTCCGGCGCCCCTCTTGGCGTGCGCTGGATCACTGCCAGGGCAGTGCATAGGCGGCGCAACGCGCAGGGTCCTAGGCCGCGGGCAGCAGAACCACCACATCCAGAATCCACCTCCAGCGGAGCCATGCTTCGCGCGGGCGGAGAACGGATGCCGGGAGCGGCGCTTCGGCGCGGCATCCGGATTGACAGCAGAACAGCGGTGCAGCACGCCCCGCGCAAAGCGGTGCAGAAGTGCCAGGGCGCTCAGCGCCCACGTGCGTCCAATGCCACAGGGGTATGACGCGAGAAAGAGAGTGAGCAGACAATGGCGGGACAGAAGATCCGCATTCGCCTGAAGTCGTACGACCACGAGGTCATCGACTCGTCGGCGCGCAAGATCGTCGACACCGTGACCCGTGCGGGCGCGACGGTTGTGGGCCCGGTGCCCCTTCCGACCGAGAAGAACGTGATCGCTGTGATCCGTTCGCCTCACAAGTACAAGGACAGCCGCGAGCACTTCGAGATGCGCACCCACAAGCGTCTGATCGACATCATCGACCCGACGCCCAAGGCTGTCGACTCGCTGATGCGCCTCGACCTGCCGGCCGATGTCAACATCGAGATCAAGCTCTGAGGTTCGACATGGCTGACATCAACAACAAGGTTTCCAAGGGCCTGCTGGGCACCAAGCTCGGCATGACCCAGGTCTGGGACGAGAACGGCAAGCTCGTTCCCGTCACCGTCATCGAGATCGCGCCGAACGTCGTCACCCAGGTGCGCACGCCCGAGAAGGACGGCTACAAGGCCGTTCAGATCGCCTACGGCCAGATCGACCCCCGCAAGGTGAACAAGCCCCAGACGGCCCACTTCGAGGCCGCTGGCGTGACCCCGCGTCGCCACCTCACCGAGGTCCGCACCGCTGACGCCGCTGACTACTCACTCGGTCAGGAGCTCACGGTCGACGGCACGTTCGAGGCCGGCCAGCTGGTCGACGTCGTCGGCACCAGCAAGGGCAAGGGCTTCGCGGGTGTCATGAAGCGTCACAACTTCAAGGGTGTCTCCGCTTCGCACGGTGCGCACCGCAACCACCGCAAGCCCGGCTCGATCGGCGCATCGTCGACCCCGAGCCGCGTGTTCAAGGGCATGCGCATGGCCGGCCGTATGGGTGGCGAGCGCGTGACCGTCCTCAACCTCAAGGTGCACGCCGTCGACGCCGAGAAGGGTCTGCTGCTCGTCAAGGGCGCCGTCCCCGGTGCTCGTGGCCGCATCGTCTACGTCCGCAACGCAGTGAAGGGTGCCTGATCTCATGGCTGACTCGACTCTCGCGCTCGACGTCGTGAAGGCAGACGGCAAGAAGGCCGGCTCGGTTGAGCTGCCCGCCGCTCTGTTCGACGTCAAGACGAACATCCCGCTCATCCACCAGGTCGTCGTCGCGCAGCTCGCGGCGGCTCGCCAGGGCACCCACTCGACCAAGCGTCGCGGTGAGGTCTCGGGCGCCGGCCGCAAGCCCTTCAAGCAGAAGGGCACGGGTAACGCCCGCCAGGGCTCGATCCGCGCGCCGCACATGACCGGCGGTGGAATCGTGCACGGCCCGAAGCCGCGCGACTACTCGCAGCGCACCCCCAAGAAGATGATCGCGGCCGCCCTCCTGGGCGCGCTCAGCGACCGTGCTCGCGGCGAGCGTCTGCACGTCGTCGAGTCCTTCGCGATCGAGGGTGCTCCGTCGACCAAGGCCGCTGTCGCGGTCCTGAACGCGCTCGGCGCCACCAAGAACGTGCTCGTGGTCGTGGACCGCACGGACGACATCAGCGTGCTGAGCGTCCGCAACATCCCGTTCGCGCACGTGCTGCCGTCCGACCAGCTCAACGCCTACGACGTGCTCGTCTCGGACGACATCGTCTTCACCAAGGCTGCTTACGACGCGTTCGTCTCGTCGAAGACCGCCGCCACCGAGGAGGCCTCGGCATGACCGCCGTCAACAAGGACCCGCGCGACATCATCCTGAAGCCGGTCGTTTCGGAGAAGAGCTACTCGCTCATCGACGAGGGCAAGTACACCTTCCTCGTCGACCCGCGTGCCTCGAAGACCGAGATCAAGCTCGCGATCGAGAAGATCTTCGGCGTCAAGGTCGCCGCGGTGAACACGCTCAACCGCACGGGCAAGGCCCGCCGCACCCGCTTCGGCACCGGCAAGCGCAAGGACACCAAGCGCGCCATCGTGACCCTGAAGTCGGGCACCATCGACATCTTCACGGCAGTCGGCTGACGGTCGGGAACGAGGACTAGAGAACTATGGCTATTCGCAAGTACAAGCCCACGACCCCGGGTCGCCGCGGCTCGTCGGTGGCCGACTTCGCCGAGATCACGCGATCGACGCCGGAGAAGTCGCTCCTCCGCCCGCTCAGCAAGACCGGTGGCCGCAACAACCAGGGCCGCATCACCACCCGCCACATCGGCGGTGGCCACAAGCGCCAGTACCGTGTCATCGACTTCCGTCGCAATGACAAGGACGGCGTCAACGCCAAGGTCGCGCACATCGAGTACGACCCCAACCGCACCGCGCGCATCGCGCTGCTGCACTACTTCGACGGCGAGAAGCGCTACATCATCGCCCCGAACAAGCTCCAGCAGGGCGACATCGTCGAGTCGGGTCCCTCGGCCGACATCAAGCCGGGCAACAACCTGCCGCTGAAGAACATCCCCACCGGTACCGTGATCCACGCCATCGAGCTCCGCCCCGGCGGCGGCGCGAAGCTGGCGCGTTCGGCCGGTGCGTCGGTGCGTCTCGTCGCCAAGGACGGCCCCTACGCCCAGCTGCGTCTCCCCTCGGGTGAGATCCGCAACGTCGACGCGCGCTGCCGCGCGACCGTCGGCGAGGTCGGCAACGCCGAGCAGTCGAACATCAACTGGGGCAAGGCCGGCCGCAACCGCTGGAAGGGCATCCGCCCGACCGTCCGCGGTGTCGCGATGAACCCGGTCGACCACCCGCACGGTGGTGGTGAGGGCAAGACGTCCGGTGGTCGTCACCCCGTTTCGCCGTGGGGCCAGGCCGAAGGCCGCACCCGCCACGCGAACAAGGAAAGCGACAAGTACATCGTCCGTCGTCGCAACGCCGGCAAGAAGCGCAAGTAGGAGTAGAGGAAGATGCCTCGCAGCCTTAAGAAGGGCCCCTTCGTCGACGAGCACCTGCTTCGCAAGGTCGTCGTCCAGAACGAAGCCGGCACCAAGAACGTCATCAAGACCTGGTCGCGCCGTTCGATGATCATCCCGGCCATGCTGGGTCACACCATCGCCGTGCACGACGGTCGCAAGCACATCCCCGTGTTCGTGACCGAGACCATGGTCGGCCACAAGCTGGGCGAATTCGCGCCCACCCGCACCTTCCGCGGCCACGTGAAGGACGACAAGAAGGGCCGCCGCCGCTGACGCGGGGGCAGAGGAGAGAGAAATGGTGGAGTCCATCGCACGCGTGCGACACATCCGCGTGACCCCTCAGAAGGCTCGTCGTGTCGTCGCGCTCATCAAGGGCAAGCAGGCTGAGGAGGCCCTGGCCATCCTCAAGTTCGCACCGCAGAGTGCGAGCGAGCCGATCTACAAGCTCGTCGCCTCGGCGATCGCGAACGCTCGCGTGAAGGCCGACAAGGACGGCGAGTACCTGGACGAGCAGGACCTGTACGTGGCGAACGCGTACGTCGACGAGGGCACGACGCTCAAGCGTTTCCAGCCCCGCGCGCAGGGTCGTGCTTTCCAGATCAAGAAGCGCACCAGCCACATCACCGTCGTGCTGTCGACCCCCGAGGTCGCGGAGACGGCGGAGGCCGGCAAGAGCAAGAAGGCGAGCAAGTAATGGGACAGAAGGTTCACCCGTACGGCTTCCGTCTCGGCGTCACCACCGACCACGTGTCGCGTTGGTTCTCGGACTCGACGAAGCCCGGACAGCGCTACGCCGACTACGTCGCCGAGGACATCCGTATCCGCAAGCTGCTGCAGACGCAGCTCGACCGCGCCGGTGTCAGCAACATCGAGATCGAGCGCACGCGTGACCGCGTCCGCGTCGACATCCACACCGCCCGCCCGGGCATCGTGATCGGTCGTCGCGGCGCCGAGGCCGAGCGCATCCGCGCCGACCTCGAGAAGCTCACCGGCAAGCAGATCCAGCTGAACATCCTCGAGGTCAAGAACCCCGAGGCCGACGCTCAGCTCGTCGCGCAGGGCATCGCCGAGCAGCTCACCGCTCGCGTGGCGTTCCGCCGCGCGATGCGCAAGGGCCTGCAGGGCGCGCAGCGCGCCGGCGCCAAGGGCGTCCGCATCCAGGTCTCCGGCCGCCTCGGCGGCGCCGAGATGAGCCGCTCGGAGTTCTACCGCGAGGGTCGTGTGCCGCTGCACACGCTGCGCGCGAACATCGACTACGGCTTCTACGAGGCGAAGACCACCTTCGGCCGCATCGGCGTGAAGGTCTGGATCTACAAGGGCGACCTGACCAACAAGGAGCTCGCTCGCGAGCAGGCCAACGCGCCGAAGTCGGACCGTCGTCGTGACGACCGTCGTGGCGGCCCGCGTGGCGACCGCGGCGAGCGTGGCGGAGACCGCCGCAACGAGGCCCCCGTGGCAGAAGGAGCGTCGGCGTAATGCTCATCCCCCGCAAGGTCAAGTACCGCAAGCAGCACCACCCCGGCCGTAGCGGCCAGGCCACCGGCGGCACGAAGGTCTCCTTCGGCGAGTTCGGCATCCAGGCCCTGACGCCCGCTTACGTGACGAACCGTCAGATCGAGTCCGCTCGTATCGCGATGACGCGTCACATCAAGCGTGGCGGCAAGGTGTGGATCAACATCTACCCCGACCGTCCGCTCACGAAGAAGCCTGCCGAGACCCGCATGGGTTCCGGTAAGGGTTCGCCCGAGTGGTGGGTCGCAAACGTCAAGCCGGGTCGCGTCCTCTTCGAGGTCGCCGGCGTCAACGAGGAACTCGCTCGTGAGGCCCTGACCCGTGCCATCCACAAGCTGCCTCTCAAGGCACGCATCATCAAGCGCGAGGAGGGCGACGCGTAATGGCGATCGGCACCAAGACGCTCGCCCCGAGCGAGCTCGACACGTTCGAAGACCAGCGCCTCGTCGAGGAGCTGCGCAAGGCCAAGGAAGAGCTGTTCAACCTGCGCTTCCAGTCGGCGACCGGCCAGCTCGAGAGCCACGGCCGCATCCGTGCGGTCAAGCGCGACATCGCGCGGCTCTACACCGTGATCCGTGAGCGCGAGCTCGGCATCCGTGCCACGCCCGCGCCGCTGGAGACCGCGACGAAGGCGAAGAAGACCAAGGCCAAGAAGGCGGACGCCGCCGACGAGGCTGCGAAGGAAGAGGCCGAGTGATGGCTGAGAAGAAGCAGGCCGCTGAGGTCGAGCACGGCGCGCACGACGTGCGCGACGCCGACGCCCGTGGCTACCGCAAGGCGCGCCGCGGCTACGTCGTCAGCGACAAGATGGACAAGACCATCGTCGTCGAGGTCGAGGACCGCGTGAAGCACCCGCTGTACGGCAAGGTCATCCGCCGCACCTCCAAGGTCAAGGCGCACGACGAGGGCAACACTGCCGGCATCGGCGACCTCGTCCTCATCAACGAGACCCGCCCGCTGAGCGCCACCAAGCGCTGGCGTCTGGTGGAGATTCTGGAGAAGGCCAAGTGATTCAGACTGAGTCCCGCCTCAAGGTCGCCGACAACACCGGCGCCAAGGAGCTGCTCACGATCCGCGTGCTCGGCGGCTCCAACCGTCGCTACGCCGGCCTGGGTGACATCATCGTCGCCACGGTCAAGGACGCGATCCCGGGCGGAAACGTCAAGAAGGGCGACGTGGTCAAGGCCGTCGTCGTCCGCACCGTCAAGCAGACCCGTCGTGCCGACGGTTCGTACATCAAGTTCGACGAGAACGCCGCCGTCATCCTGAAGAACGACGGGGAGCCCCGCGGCACCCGCATCTTCGGCCCGGTCGGTCGTGAGCTTCGCGACAAGAAGTTCATGAAGATCGTCTCGCTCGCCCCGGAGGTCATCTGATCATGGCGAACATCAAGAAGGGTGACCTGGTCCAGGTCATCACGGGCAAGAAGCAGGACAAGGGCGGCGACCGCGGCAAGCAGGGCAAGGTCCTCGAGATCCTTGCCGAGCAGAACCGTGTGATCGTCGAAGGCGTCAACTTCGTCACGAAGCACAACCGTGTCGGCCAGTCGCAGCGCGGCACCAAGACGGGTGGCATCGAGACGATGGAAGCCCCCATCCACATCTCCAACGTCCAGGTCGTCGACCCCTCGACCAAGAAGCCGACCCGTGTCGGCCACCGTGTCGAGGAGCAGACGAAGGACGGCGTGAAGCGCACGGTCCGCGTGCGCTACGCGAAGAAGTCAGGCAAGGACCTCTGAACATGAGCACCCCCACTGCCGTGGAGGCTGGCAAGATCCAGCCCCGCCTGAAGCAGAAGTACAACGCCGAGATCAAGAAGGCGATGCAGGACGAGTTCGGCTACGAGAACGTCATGCAGATCCCCGGCCTGGTCAAGGTCGTCGTGAACACCGGTGTCGGCGAGGCAGCTCGCGACAGCAAGGTGATCGACGGTGCGGTCGACGACCTCACCAAGATCACCGGCCAGAAGCCGGTCGTCACCAAGGCTCGCAAGTCGATCGCGCAGTTCAAGCTGCGCGAGGGCCAGGCCATCGGCGCGCACGTCACCCTCCGCGGTGACCGCGCGTGGGAGTTCCTGGACCGCCTGGTGAACCTCGCCCTGCCCCGCATCCGCGACTTCCGCGGTCTGTCGGCCAAGCAGTTCGACGGTCACGGCAACTACACCTTCGGTCTCCAGGAGCAGTCCGTGTTCCACGAGATCAACCAGGACAAGATCGACCGCGTGCGCGGCTTCGACATCACTGTGGTGACGTCGGCTTCGACGGACGACGAGGGCCGTGCGCTGCTGCGCCACCTCGGCTTCCCGTTCAAGACCGAGGACGCCCAGGCGTGACCCGTGGATGCCTCGGCCGGCGCGCGAGCTCCGGCCGAGGCATCCGCTCACACAACTGAATACGGCCATCATGGAAGGTCGTCTGGCGTGTAACGCCAGCCGATACCTCGTGAACGAAGGAATCAACTCATGACAATGACAGACCCGGTCGCAGACATGCTGACCCGTCTGCGCAACGCGAATTCGGCGCACCACGACACCGTGTCGCTGCCGAGCTCCAAGCTCAAGACCCACATCGCCGACATCCTCAAGCAGGAGGGCTACATCTCGTCGTGGGAGGTCAGCGACGCGCGCGTCGGCCAGACCCTCACCCTGACGCTGAAGTACGGCCCGAACCGCGAGCGGTCGATCGCCGGCATCAAGCGCGTCTCGAAGCCCGGCCTCCGCGTCTACGCGAAGTCGACCGAGATCCCCCGCGTCCTCGGCGGGCTCGGCGTCGCCATCCTGTCCACCTCCTCTGGCCTCCTGACGGACCGCCAGGCCGAGCAGAAGGGCGTGGGTGGGGAAGTCCTCGCCTACGTGTGGTGATCTGACATGTCGCGTATCGGTCGTCTTCCGATCGACATCCCCGCCGGTGTGACCGTTTCGGTCGAGGGCCAGGATGTCGCCGTCAAGGGCCCCAAGGGTGAGCTCGTGCTCTCCGTGGCCCGTCCCATCGAGGTCAAGGTCGAAGAGGCGCAGGTCGTCGTGACCCGTCCCGACGACGAGCGCGAGTCGCGCTCGCTGCACGGCCTGACCCGCACGCTCATCAACAACAACATCATCGGTGTCACCCAGGGCTACTCCAAGGGCCTTGAGGTCGTCGGCACGGGTTACCGCGTCGCGCAGAAGGGCACGGCTGTCGAGTTCGCGCTCGGCTTCTCGCACCCGGTGCTCGTCGAGGCGCCCGCCGGCATCACGCTGACCGTCGAGGGCAACAACAAGCTCACGGTGTCGGGCATCGACAAGCAGGCTGTCGGCGAGGCAGCGGCCAACATCCGCAAGATCCGCAAGCCCGAGCCGTACAAGGGCAAGGGTGTGCGGTACGCCGGCGAGGTCGTTCGTCGCAAGGCCGGAAAGAGTGGTAAGTAACCATGGCTGTCAAGACAAAGACCCAGGCGCGCACGCGTCGTCACGCCCGTCTGCGCAAGAAGGTCGTCGGCACCGAGCTGCGTCCGCGCCTCGTCGTCACCCGTTCGGCCCGCCACGTCTTCGTGCAGGTCGTCGACGACAGCAAGGGCCACACGCTGGCCTCGGCCTCGACGCTCGAGACCGACCTGCGCGTGTTCGACGGTGACAAGACCGCCAAGGCCCGCAAGGTCGGCGAGCTGCTCGCCGAGCGCGCGAAGGCCGCCGGCGTCTCGGACGTCGTGTTCGACCGTGGCGGCAACCGCTACGCAGGCCGTGTCGCGGCGATCGCCGACGGCGCCCGTGAGGGAGGTCTGAACCTGTGAGCGAGAACAAGGAGAGCAACGTGACCGAGCAGGCTGCTGCCGAGGCTCCGGCCGAGGGAACCACGGCGCCCGCCGAGCGCGAGCGCGAGCCGCGCCGCGGTGGTCGCGAGCGCAACCAGACCCGCGGTGACCGCGGTGGCCGTGACCGCAACGAGAGCCAGTTCCTCGAGCGTGTCGTGACCATCAACCGCGTGTCGAAGGTCGTCAAGGGTGGTCGTCGCTTCAGCTTCACCGCGCTCGTCGTCGTCGGCGACGGCAACGGTGTGGTCGGCGTCGGCTACGGCAAGGCCCGTGAGGTGCCGCTGGCGATCTCGAAGGGTGTCGAAGAGGCCAAGCGCAACTTCTTCCGCGTGCCGCGCGTCGGCTCGACCATCCCGCACCCCGTGCAGGGTGAGGCCGCTGCCGGTGTGGTGCTGCTGCGCCCCGCCGCCGCCGGTACCGGTGTCATCGCCGGTGGCCCGGTGCGTGCCGTCCTCGAGTGCGCCGGCATCCACGACGTGCTGTCGAAGTCGCTCGGCTCGTCGAACACGATCAACATCGTCCACGCGACGGTGGAGGCCCTGAAGCAGCTCGAGGAGCCCCGTGCGGTCGCCGCGCGTCGCGGTCTCGACTTCGACCAGGTCGCCCCCGCACGTCTCGTCCGTGCCGAGGCCGAAGCGGCCGAGGCCGCCCGTGCTGCGAAGGCAGGTGTCTGATGGCTGCGCGCCTGAAGGTTACCCAGGTCAAGTCCAAGGTGAGCGAGAAGCAGAACCAGCGTGACACGCTGCGTTCGCTCGGTCTGAAGCGGATCGGCGATTCCGTCGTCCGTCCCGACGACGCGCAGACGCGCGGTTACGTCCGGACCGTCGCGCACCTCGTGAAGGTTGAGGAGATCGACTGATGGCCGAGAAGGCTGAGAAGAAGGCTGAGACGGTCGAGACCGTCGAGGCTCCGAAGAAGGCCGCCGCCAAGAAGCCGGCTGCTGCGAAGAAAGCCCCCGCGAAGGCGGCTGCCCCGAAGAAGGATGCCCCGGCCGCGCGCCCGGGTGTGCTGAAGGTGCACCACCTGCGTCCGGTCCCCGGTTCGAACCAGGCCAAGACCCGTGTGGGTCGCGGTGAGGGCTCGAAGGGCAAGACCGCGGGCCGCGGTACCAAGGGTACGAAGGCTCGCTACCAGGTCAAGGTCGGCTTCGAGGGTGGGCAGATGCCTCTGCACATGCGCACCCCGAAGCTCCGCGGCTTCAAGAACCCGTTCCGCGTCGAGTACCAGGTCGTGAACCTGGACAAGCTCGCGGAGCTGTACCCGACCGGTGGCGACGTCACCATCGGCGACCTGGTCGCCAAGGGTGCAGTGCGCAAGAACGAGAAGGTCAAGGTGCTCGGCACCGGCGACATCTCGGTGAAGCTCAACGTGTCGGTCGACAAGGTCTCGGGTTCTGCCGAGCAGAAGATCGTCGCTGCGGGCGGCACCGTCAAGTAAGACAGCACAGTGGGGGTCGGAGCATTTGCTCCGGCCCCCACTGGGTTACCCTGGACGCGGCACATCGACTGTGCCGGCATCCCCTCTGGAGGAATCCTCTTGTTCAGCGCCATCGCGCGGGTCTTCCGCACTCCCGACCTTCGGCGGAAGATCGCATTCACTCTGGCGATCATCGCCCTGTACCGCTTCGGCGCGCATGTGCCGGCGCCGTTCGTCGACTTCCCGAACGTGCAGGAGTGTCTGCGCCAGTCTTCGGGGACCGAGGGCCTGCTGTCGCTCGTCAACCTGTTCTCCGGCGGCGCACTGCTGCAGCTGTCGATCTTCGCGCTCGGCGTCATGCCGTACATCACCGCGACGATCATCGTGCAGCTGCTGCGCGTGGTCATCCCGCACTTCGAGACCCTCTACAAGGAGGGCCAGGCGGGCCAGGCCAAGCTGACGCAGTACACGCGCTACCTCACGATCGCGCTGGCTCTCCTCCAGTCCACGACGCTCGTCACGGTCGCCCGCAGCGGTCAGCTGTTCGGCACGACCAACATCCCCGAGTGCGACCAGCTCCTCACCAACGACGTGTGGTGGGCGCAGCTGCTGATGATCATCACGATGACCGCCGGCACCGGCCTCATCATGTGGTTCGCCGAGCTCGTCACCGAGCGCGGCATCGGCAACGGCATGTCGCTGCTCATCTTCACGTCGATCGCGGCGCAGTTCCCGGTGTCGATGTGGGCCATCTGGCAGTCCAAGGGCTTCGAGGTCTTCCTGCTCGTGCTGGCCGTCGGCATCGTCGTCGTCGCGCTCGTCGTCTTCGTCGAACAGTCGCAGCGCCGCATCCCGGTGCAGTACGCCAAGCGCATGGTCGGACGTCGCACGTACGGCGGCACGAACACGTACATCCCGATCAAGGTCAACATGGCCGGCGTCGTGCCCGTCATCTTCGCGTCGTCGCTGCTGTACATCCCGGCGCTCATCGCACAGTTCAACCAGCCGCAGGCCGGCCAGGACGTGCCGGGCTGGGTCACCTGGATCAACCTGTACCTGGTCAAGGGCGACCACCCGCTGTACATGATCCTGTACTTCCTGCTCATCGTCGGGTTCACGTACTTCTACGTCGCGATCACGTTCAACCCCGTCGAGGTCGCCGACAACATGAAGAAGTACGGCGGCTTCATCCCGGGCATCCGCGCGGGTCGTCCGACGGCGGAGTACCTCGACTACGTGCTGACGCGCATCACGCTGCCGGGCTCGATCTACCTGGGTCTCATCGCCCTGCTGCCGCTCATCGCCCTGGCGACGGTCGGCGCCAACCAGAACTTCCCGTTCGGCGGCGCCTCGATCCTCATCATCGTCGGCGTCGGCCTCGAGACGGTGAAGCAGATCGACGCACAGCTCCAGCAGCGCCACTACGAAGGGCTTCTCCGATGACGCGACTCCTGATCGTCGGCCCGCAGGGCTCGGGCAAGGGCACCCAGGGCATCCGCATCGCGGAGGCGTTCGGCATCCCCGCGATCTCGACGGGCGACGTCTTCCGCGGCGCGGTCGCGGCGGGCACCGACCTGGGCCGGCAGGTGAAGGCCATCATCGAGGCCGGCGACCTGGTGCCCGACGAGCTGACCAGCGCGATCGTGCGCGAGCGGCTGTCGGAGCCCGACGCCGAGGGCGGCTTCCTGCTCGACGGATACCCGCGCAACCTCGTGCAGGTCATGCACCTCGACGAGTTCCTCGAGGGCGTCGACGAGGCGCTGGACGCCGTCATCGAGCTCGACGTGCCCCGTGACGAGAGCATCGCCCGCATCGCCCGCCGCGCGGCCGAGCAGGGGCGCAGCGACGACACCGAAGAGGTCATCGCGAACCGTCTGGCGATCTACGAGCGCGAGACGGCCCCGATCCTCGACATCTACCGCACGCGCGGGGTCGTCGACCGCATCGACGGCGTCGGCACGCTCGACGAGATCACCGATCGCATCATCGCGTCGCTGCAGGCCCGTGGCCTCGGCCGCGGCGCGGCCGCCTGAGCCGTGGCACTGCGTCGCTCGATCTACAAGTCGCCCGCTCAGCTGCGGGCGATGGTCGAGCCTGGTCTCATCACGGCGGCGGCTCTCGAGGCCGCACGTGCGCTGGTGGCGCCCGGGGTGACCACGCTGGAGCTGGATGCCGCGGCTTCGGCGGTCATCACTGCCCGGGGTGCAAAGTCGAACTTCCAGATGGTCCGGGGCTACCGCCACACGATCTGCTCGTCTGTGAACGAGGAGGTCGTCCACGGCATCCCGGGTGACCGTGTGCTGGCGGCGGGCGACATCCTGTCGATCGACGCCGGTGCCGAGTTCAAGGGCTGGAACGGCGACTCCGCCTTCACGATCGTGCTGCCCGACGAGGCCCGACCCGAGGTCGTGGCCGAGCGGCAGCGCCTGTCGGACGCGACCGAGGGGTCGATGTGGGCCGGGATCGCGGCTCTCGCGACGGCGAAGCACATCGGCGAGATCGGCGCGGCCATCCAGGCCCACATCGAGGCGAACTCGCCCGACCCTTCGACGGGATCAGGAGGGACGTACGGGATCCTGCGCGAGTACGTCGGTCACGGCATCGGACGCAAGATGCACGAGTCGCCGTCGGTGTTCAACTACCGCGTGCCCGACCCGGGTCCCGAAGTCCGTCCGGGCCTCGTGCTCGCGATCGAGCCCATGGTCGTCATCGGCGATCAGGCGACGTTCGTCGAGGACGACGGCTGGACGGTGTCCACGATCGACGGCACAGCCGGTTCACATTGGGAACATAGCGTCGCCGTGCACGATGACGGTATCTGGGTGCTCACCGCACCCGACGGGGGAGCCGCGGGACTTGCACCCTTCGGCGTGACCCCGCGCGCGATCGCCTAGGAGGCTCGACACACATGGCACAGGCTGCAAAGAAGACGAACTGGTTCGCGATCTGGGTGACGGCGGGCGTCGTGATCGCCCTCGTCCTGGTGACGGTCCTGGTCGTGACCCTGAACAACGCCGCGGCCCCGAAGCCGCTGCCGACGGAGGTGAACACGCCGTCCGCGTCGAACATCGACGCTGAGACGGGTGCGATCCACGTCGGCGAGGGCGCGGACAACCTCGCGACGTACGTCGACTTCATGTGCCCCATCTGCGGCCAGTTCGAAGAGACCTACGGCTCCGAGATCCAGGGGATGGTCGACGACGGCAGCATCACGCTCGACATCCACCCGATCTCGATCCTCGACTCGCAGTCGCAGAACACGCAGTACTCGACCCGCGCCGCGAACGCCGCTTACTGCGTCGCCGTGGCGGATGCCGACAAGTCGCTGCCGTTCCTGCAGCAGATGTTCGCGAACCAGCCCACCGAGGGTTCGAAGGGTCTCACGAACAAGGAGATCCTCGGCATCGCCTCGGACGTGGGCGTGAGCGGCATCGATTCGTGCGTCAACGACGGCACGTACGCCGGCTACGTGACCGAGATCACGCTCAAGACCCCGATCCAGCCGGGCTCGTCGGGCATCGGCACGCCGACCATCGCGGTCAACGGCGAGGTCATCGCGAACTCGCAGCTCCCGGCCGCGGGTCAGCTGAACACGCTGTTCCAGTAAGACCTCTCGGAAGGGGGATGCCGCGGGCCGTGGCATCCCCCTTCCGCTCTGTCGGCGGGGTCCCGCGTGGCCGCGCTGATAATCTCGGACCATGTCTATCCCGAGGACTGCCGCTCATCGTCGCGCCACCGGAGCGACCGTCGTCGCCGGGATCATCGGCGCTCTGCTCGTGCCGGCCGGCCTCGTCGGGGCGGCGTCGCCCGCGGTCGCCGTGCAGGGGGAGTGCCCGCCCGGATACCTGCCGGGGCCGCACGTGCCGGACGGTGACGACATCTTCACCGACGACAACGTCGCGGTCTACGCCGGGGGCGACTTCCTCGCGGATGCCGCGGCCGCCGAGTCCGAGGGGCTCATGGTCGTGATGGGCGACGCCACGTTCGACAAGGACGCCGGCGGACGATTCAACGTCGGCTGGGTCGGCGTAGGATCTCAGGTCGCGCCGACGCCCGGAAGCGTCATGCTGGCGGTCGGCAACGGCCTCACCGTCGGAGCGACCACCGTGCTCGACGTGGGCTCGGGTGCGATCGACGCGAACACCGGCGAGCTGCTCGGCGGCGGTGTCCAGGTGGGCGGAACGGCCACACCGGGATTCCCGGCGCCGCAGTACGAGGTCAACAACGGCACGTTCCAGGTCGGCATGGGGGCCGACGCCGTGTCGGAGTGGACGACGTTCGGCGACAGCCTGGTGTCGAACTCCACCGCGTGGGCGGCATTGCCCGACACCGCTCCGGGTGTCGTGGCGGGCGCGTCCATCACGCTCACCGGCGACGGCACGACGGCGCTGCAGGTGTTCAGCATCAGCGCTGCGACGCTGAACACGATCACCGAGGTGAACTTCGTCGGCATCGCCGACGGCGCGAGCGTCGTGATCAACGTGACCGGTCCCGGTCCGGTGACCTTCAGCCCGAACTACTTCTCCGACGACGGGGTGCGCGCCGACGACCTGACGTCGACGCTGTTCGGCCAGGTCGCCCAGCGCACGATGTGGAACTTCGTGGATGCCACCAGCGTCACCTTCGGCGGCTCCAGCCAGTTCCTCGGCTCGGTGATGGCGCCGGCCGGCTCGTTCGACATCACCGCGAGCATGAACGGCCGTGTGTACGCGGGCGCCGACATCCACATGCACGGCGTCGGCAACGAGCTCCACAACTATCCGTGGAACGGCGACGAGTACGACTGCATCCCGATCCCTGACCCGGGTGGGACCGGCTCGGTGCAGATCACGAAGGTGCTCGACAGCACCGGCGTGGTCGAGGCGGACCGCGTGTTCTACGGGTGGATGCAGTGCACCGGCGAGGGGATCGACGGCGACTTCTACTCGGAGGGCGAGATCCGCGCGGGCGAGACCATCACGGTGAGCGATCTGCCGATCGGCGCGGAGTGCGAGGTCTTCGAGGACCTCACGCGCGCGCGGTCCGGTCAGGAGCCGGTGCCGGCCGGCTTCCTCTGGGCGGAACCGGTCTGGATGATCAACGGAGAGGTGGTCGACGAGCCGATCTTCACGGTGGTCGACCCGGACGCGCCCGTTCAGGTCGCGATCACGCTCACGAACACGCTGCTGGGACGCTTCTCGGTCACCAAGACCGTCGACGGCACGGACGGCACGTACATCGGCGACCGCGCCTTCGCGATCGACTACACGTGCGACGCGGAGGGATTCGACGACGCGGGCGTGCCTCTGGGAGAGGGCTCGGACGCCGGCACGTTCAGCGTCGCCGCCGGCCAGACCGTGACGAGTGCGTGGTACCCGGTCGGAACGACCTGCCAGGTCTCGGAGCCGACGCCCGAGTCCCAGGACGGCGACTTCGCCGACGACGGCACCCACTGGAACGCGCCGACGATCACCCCGTCGTCGTTCACGATCGGAGACGACGACGCGACGCCGCTCATGGTCACGGTGGCCAACACGTTCACGGGTCCGACGCCCACGCCGACGCCGACGCCGACCCCGACCCCGACCCCGACCCCGACCCCGACGGTCACGCCGACGCCTCCTGCGCCGCTTCCCGCGACGGGCGGTACGGTGCCGTGGTGGGCGCTCGCGCTGGGTGGCGGCCTCCTCGTCGCCGGTGCCGCCGTGGTCGCCGTGACTCTGGCGCGGCGCCGGCGCTGATGCGATGAGGGATGCCGCGGCCAGGGGCCGCGGCATCCCCCTCCCGTCGGGCTGCGGCCAGGTTGCCGAGGCATCCACTATCACGTATGCTTGATCTTTGGTGCGTTGCGCCTGTATTGGCGTGTCGTCGCACCGAATCCCATCCACCGCAGATCGACCGGTCTGCACAAGTGTTAGCGAGCGTATGGCGAAGAAAGACGGTGTCATCGAGATCGAGGGCGTCGTGTCCGAGGCCCTGCCCAACGCGATGTTCCGTGTTGAGTTGAGCAACGGCCACAAGGTGCTCGCCACGATCTCCGGCAAGATGCGGCAGAACTACATCCGCATCATCCCCGAGGACCGTGTCGTCGTGGAGCTGTCGCCCTACGACCTCACCCGCGGGCGCATCGTCTACCGCTACCGCTAGACCGGTCGAGAAGTAACGCCCCAGGTGCTTCGACGGGCTCAGCAACCGAGCCCCCGAGCCTGCCCGGCGAAGACAGCGAAGAGAAGAAGTCATGAAGGTCAACCCCTCCGTCAAGCCCATCTGCGACCACTGCAAGGTCATCCGCCGCCACGGCCGCGTCATGGTGATCTGCAAGAGCAACCCGCGCCACAAGCAGCGCCAGGGCTGAGATCCGGCTTGGTGGATGCCGCGAGCTGCGGCATCCACTCCCCACAACTGAATACGAACCTCAGGCAGGATCAGAACCCGCCCCTCGACGAACTCGGGGAACCGGCGGGGGACACCTCGGGCGGAGGCCCGGGCACCGATCCTGCTCCACACCTCCACTCACTCTCAGGAGAACCGCATGGCACGTCTTGCCGGCGTTGACATCCCGCGCGACAAGCGCGTGGTGATCGCCCTCACGTACATCTACGGCGTGGGCCGTACCCGCTCGAACGAGATCCTCACCGCGACGGAGATCGACGAGAACATCCGCGTCAAGGACCTCACCGACGACCAGCTCGTCGCGCTCCGCGACTACATCGAAGGCAACTACAAGGTGGAGGGTGACCTCCGTCGCGAGGTCGCCGCCGACATCCGCCGCAAGGTCGAGATCGGTTCCTACGAGGGCCTGCGCCACCGCCGCGGCCTCCCGGTGCGCGGTCAGCGCACGAAGACGAACGCGCGTACCCGCAAGGGCCCGAAGCGCACCGTCGCCGGCAAGAAGAAGGCGCGCTAAGGCGCGGCCCCCAGGGTTTAGGAGAGCAAAGCAATGGCACAGGCCAAGTCCGCTGCGCGCAAGCCGCGCCGCAAGGAGAAGAAGAACATCGCGCTGGGCCAGGCCCACATCAAGTCGACGTTCAACAACACGATCGTCTCGATCACCGACCCGTCGGGCGCCGTCATCAGCTGGGCGTCGTCGGGTGGCGTGGGCTTCAAGGGCTCGCGCAAGTCGACGCCGTACGCCGCCGGCATGGCCGCGGAGTCCGCTGCCCGCCAGGCGCAGGAGCACGGTGTCAAGAAGGTCGACGTCTTCGTCAAGGGTCCGGGCTCGGGCCGCGAGACCGCGATCCGCTCGCTGACGGCTGCCGGCCTCGAGGTCGGCTCCATCCAGGACGTGACGCCGCAGGCCCACAACGGCTGCCGTCCGCCCAAGCGCCGCCGCGTCTGACATTCCGCCCTTCGACGGGCTCGGGGAGCACCCTGGGCCCGTCGAAAGGCAGGCACGCTTACGGATGCCTCGCCTCGAGGCATCCCGATCAAAACTCAACACCTCACTCACCGCACGTGTCATATAGCGGGCACGTGATCGAAAGGAACACATAGTGCTCATCGCACAGCGTCCCACTCTGACCGAGGAGAAGATCGGGGAGTTCCGCAGCCGTTTCGTCGTCGAGCCGCTGGAGCCTGGCTTCGGCTACACGATCGGCAACGCGCTGCGTCGCAGCCTCCTGTCGTCGATCCCCGGCGCGGCCGTGACGTCGATCCGCATCGACGGCGTCCTCCACGAGTTCAGCACCATTCCGGGTGTCAAGGAGGATGTCACCGAGATCATCCTCAACATCAAGCAGCTGGTCGTCTCCAGCGAGCGTGACGAGCCCATCACCGCGTACCTGCGCAAGACCGGCGCCGGTGAGGTCACCGCCGCCGACATCTCTGCTCCGGCCGGTGTCGAGGTGCACAACCCCGAGCTCGTCATCGCGACGCTCAACGACACCGCCAAGTTCGAGCTCGAGCTCACCATCGAGCGCGGCCGCGGCTACGTGTCGGCGACGCAGAACCGCAACGAGTACGCCGAGGCCGGCCAGATCCCGGTCGACTCGATCTACTCGCCGGTCCTGAAGGTCTCGTACCGCGTCGACGCGACGCGTGCGGGCGAGCGCACCGACTTCGACAAGCTCGTGCTGGACGTCGAGACGAAGCCCTCGATCACCCCGCGCGACGCCGTCGCCTCGGCCGGTCGCACGCTGACCGAGCTGTTCGGCCTGGCCCGTGAGCTCAACGTCGAGGCCGAGGGCATCGAGATCGGCCCCGCGCCGGTCGAGACCGTCCTCTCGAACGAGCTGTCGATGCCGATCGAGGACCTCGACCTGTCGGTCCGTTCGTACAACTGCCTCAAGCGTGAGGGCATCAACACCGTGTCGGAGCTCGTCGCCCTCTCGGAGACGCAGCTCATGAACATCCGCAACTTCGGTCAGAAGTCGGTCGACGAGGTGCGCGACAAGCTCATCTCGCTCGGCCTGTCGCTGAAGGACTCGGTCCCCGGGTTCGACGGCGCGCACTTCTACGGCGGATACGACGACGAGACCGTCTGATCCCCCCGATCGACTTTTCACACTGGAGTAACTGAGAATGCCCAAGCCCACGAAGGGTCCCCGCCTCGGAGGCGGCCCCGCCCACGAGCGTCTGCTGCTTGCCAACCTGGCCGCTGCGCTGTTCACCCACAAGTCGATCAAGACGACCGAGACCAAGGCCAAGCGCCTGCGTCCGCTCGCCGAGCGTCTGATCACGTTCGCGAAGCGCGGCGACCTGCACGCGCGTCGTCGCGTGCTCTCGGTCATCGGTGACAAGGAAGTCGTGCACGTCCTGTTCACCGAGATCGCGCCGCTGGTCGCGGACCGTGAGGGCGGCTACACCCGCATCACGAAGGTCGGCAACCGCAAGGGCGACAACGCGCCCATGGCCGTCATCGAGCTCGTCCTCGAGCCCGTGACCAAGAAGCCGTCGGCGAAGAAGGCCGCTGCCGCCAAGGCCGCGCCCGTCGCCGAGGAGGCCCCGGTCGAGGAGGCTCCCGCCGAGGAGACCGTCGAGGCCGGCGCCGAGTCGCAGGACGAGGGCGCCGCCGCCGAGGCTGCGGCCGAGGAGGCCGTCGAGGCCCCCGCCGAGGAGAAGTCCGAGTAATCGGATCGCCGGGCGTCGCCGCCCGGCAGGCCGCGGCCTCTGGCCCGGCCACCCTTGCACCGCGAGACCCGCCACCCGTCAGGGTGGCGGGTCTCGCTGCGTTGCGGGGGAGGGATGCCGCCGGCCCTGCCCCTGTCCTCATTCGAGGAACTGAGCCGAGATGCGGAGAGCCGCTCGGCGTGTCGGTCCGCATCCGGGCTCTGCTCCTCGGCTGAGGACCGGCGGCGCCGCGGGGCCGCGTCAGCGGTCGGCGTCGAGGCGCGCCTGCTGCAGGCGCACGAAGAGCTCGGCGCGCTCGCGGCGCTCATCGGCGACGCGGTCGACGGCCGCGGCCACGGTGTCGGCGAAGATGCGCCCGCCGCCGGCGCCGGGGTGGATGCGGTCGCCCGCCAGCAGGTCCTCATGCGGAGCGATGGCACCGGCCCAGTCGGCGACGACCACGTCGGGGTGCGCGGCGGCGAACGTCTGCAGATCGGCGTTCACGCCGGGGATCCAGTCCCGCGGCGCGTAGGCGTTGACGAGCACGAGGCTGCGGTCGGGGCCGAGGTCGTCGGCGATGCGGTCGAGAGCGTCGTGGTCGACGGGGCCGTTGGTGCCGAGCGCGACCACGACGTAGCGGCGCAGCTGCCCGTCGGCGGCGAGCGACTCCACGATGCCGGGCCCCGCGCGCATCGGGCGCGACACCTCGGCGTCGACGTCGATTCCCGGCAGCCGGTCCATGAGGCCGCCGGCCGAGGCCAGCATGACCGAGTCGCCGATCGCACTGATCTGGTCGCCGGGTACGCCGCCGTCGGCCGGCGCGGGCGGCGCCGTGGGAGCCGGCGTGAACTCCGGCGAGACGCGAGCCCGGTCGAGGGCACGCCGGCCGGCCTCGACAGCGGCCTCGGCGCTCGACTCGTCCGGAGCGGCGGCCACAGCGGCACCGGTGCCGGCGAGCATCAGGACCCCCGCGAGTGCGGCGCCCAGCACACGCAGGCGGGCGCGGGGCCCGCCCTGCAGGCGGCGCCACAGCGCGCGCAGCGACGCGCGGAAACCGTGGCGGCGCACCGGCGTCTCGACGAACCGATACGACGCCGTGGATGCCGCCAGCGTGAGCGCCAGAACCCCGAGGCCGATCGGCACCGGCACGACGGAGGTCGTCGTCGCACCCCGCAGCACCGCCATGGCGAGGACGAGCAGCGGCCAGTGCCACAGGTAGATGCCGTAGGAGCGGTCGCCGACCCAGCGCAGCGGGGCGACGTCGATCGCGCGACCGAACCGGCCGCCCGGCCATACGCCCGCGGTGATGGCGACGGCGCTCAGCACGCTGGCGGCGAGCAGGGCACCGGGGAACGCGGCGCCGGAGTCCGCCGTCGGCAGCGACGCGACCGCGACGACACCGGACAGTGCGACGACGCCCGCGACATCGGCGGTCCTGCGTGCGGTGCCCGTCCGCGTCCAGTGGGGGCGGGTGGCGGCGTCCCGGGACGAGGTCGGCACGTGAAGGAAGGGCACGAGCAGGAACGCGAGCCCGACACCCAGCAGCAGCCCGAAGGCGTGGGTGTCCGTCCCGAAGTACGCGCGCGTGAGGTCGCCTCCGTGTGCCGCCACGACGCCCATCCAGGCAGCCGACGCGGCTGCCAGTGCGAAGGCGGCGGCGGCCCTGCCCCACGTGCGGGGCAGCAGCAGGAACAGCGGGAAGACCAGGGGCCACAGCACGTAGAACTGCTCCTCGACGGCGAGCGACCAGAAGTTGCGGAACAGCTCGGGCGCGGCGGCGGAGAAGTAGCCTCCTCCGCCCGCGATCGACAGCCAGTTGGAGCTGAAGGTGGCCGCCCCCAGCACCTGGGCGTCCAGGCGCACCAGGACGTCGCCGCCGACGAGCCAGGCGAGGGTCGAGCACACCGCCACCACCAGCGCGAGTGCGGGCAGCAGTCGCCGGGCGCGACGCTGCCAGAAGCGCCCGAGCGCCACCCGGCCCGTCGCGGCGCGCTCGCGCAGCAGCAGGCTCGTGATGAGGAACCCGCTGATCACGAAGAACACGTCGACGCCGACGAAGCCGCCGGGCAGTACGGCGGGCGGGAACAGGTGGTAGCCGACGACGAGGATCACGGCGATGGCCCGAAGACCGTCCAGTCCCCGGAAGCGGGCGGACGGCTGGGTGGAGGGCGCGATCGACGACATCAGTTCTGCAGGAACGGGAGAAGGGGGAAACGGCAAGTCTACGTCGCCGAGCGCGACGTATCACCTCAGCGGCACGCGCCTCTATGCCCGCGAGGGACCGAGCGCTAAGGTGGGGCCAAATCGGGGTTATGGGGACCTCCGAGGGGCCTGGGGACGCGCGTGAGGGAGCGCGCGGCACACAGGGCGCGCGAAGGGAGAATGCGTGTCCGCATCTGGGGTGTCGAGCGAGCCTGCCGCACGCGCGGAGCCTGCCGGCTCGGCGGCGCAGTGGGTGGGTGCTCCGCGCGCCCGGTCACGAGGTGGGCTGTCGATCTACTCCATCCTGCTGATCATGCTGCTGTCGGTCAGCGTGCTGTCGAGCATCGTGGTCGGCGTCATCGGATACGTGAACGGCACCCAGGCGCTGCGGGGGATCGCCTACGAGCGGCTCGTCGAGATCCGCGAGAACCGCGCCCGCGAGGTCACGCAGCTGTTCGACGGCATCGAGAGCGCCGTGCGACTCGCCGCCCTCGGCGACACCAGCAAGCAGGCCGTGCGGGCGTTCGCCGACGGATACGCGCAGCTGCAGGGCGTGTCCCTCGACGGCGCGGCGTCCACCGCGGTCGACGGGTACTACCGCGACGTCTTCGCGGCGCAGCTGGCGGAGGCGACCGGCGCGACCGTCGACGGGGCGAGCTTCGCCCCGCACACCGCGGCGCAGCGCTACCTGCAGTACTACTACGTCACCCCGTACGACGACTGGGCCGACGCGATCCGCAACGACGGGGCCGACGATCCGAGCGCGTGGACGCAGGCGCACCGCGACTACCACCCGTACTTCCGTGCGATGACCCAGCTGCAGGACTTCGAGGACGTGCTGCTCATCGACACCGAGGGCGATGTCGTCTACACCGCCTACAAGGGCGTCGACCTCGGCACGAACCTGTTCGACGGGCCGTACCGGCTGTCGAACCTCGCCGACGCCTACCGCGAGGCGATGGCCCGCAACATCGTCGGCAACGTCGTCCTCGCCGACTTCGCGCCCTACAACCCGAGCCTGGGCACCCCCGCCGGGTGGGCGGTGACCCCCATCGCCGATGACGGGGAGATCATCGGCGCGCTGGCCGTCGAGCTGCCGATCGATCGCATCAACGACGTGATGACCGTCGACGGGGCGTTCGCCCTCAACGGGCTGGGCGCCACCGGCGAGACCTACCTCGTGGGCGAGGACGGCTACATGCGCTCGGTCTCACGCGCCCTGCAGGACGATCCCGCGGCGTACGAGAAGGCCGCCGTCGCGGCGGGGCTCGCTCCGGAGGCCGCGCGCCTGAGCGTGGAGAACGGCGACACGCTGCTGCAGCAGTCGATCGGAGCGGACGGCGTCACGCGCGCGATCGCGGGCGACACCGGAACCGTGCTCGAGACCGACTACCTGGGCCGCGAGAGCCTCACCGCGTATGCACCGCTCGACATCGACGGGCTCGACTGGGTCATCGTGGCGCAGCAGACCGAGGCGGAGGCGATGGTGCCGGTCGAGGACTTCACGCGCAACCTCATCCTCTCGACCGCCGGCATGATCATCTTCGTCTGCCTGCTGTCGCTCGTGCTCGCGCAGGTGTTCGTGCGCCCGCTGCGCCGCCTCAAGACCGCGGCGCAGCGCATCGCCGCGGGCGAGGAGGGCGTGCAGGTCGACGCCGGGTCCAGCGACGAGCTCGCGGACGTCGCCGACGCGTTCAACGACATGAGTCGCAGCCTGCAGGTGAAGTCGCAGCTCATCGAGGACCAGGAGCGCGCCAACGAGGAGCTCATCCTGTCGTTCATGCCCGAGGGCATGGCGAGCCGGTACAAGCCGGGGGACGAGGCATCCATCACCCAGGACAGCGACGACGTGACCGTCGTCTTCGCCGACATCGTCGGGTTCGAGGCGTGGGCGCTGTCGCTGTCGTCCGACGACGCGATCGCACGCCTGAACGACCTCGTGCGCTCGTTCGACGAGGCCGCGGAACGGCACGGCGTCGAGCGGGTCCGCACGACGCGGCAGAGTTACCTCGCGAGCTGCGGGCTCGCCACGCCGCGCGTCGACAACGCCCGCCGCGCGGTCGAGTTCGCGCGCGAGCTCGATGCGATCCTGGAGCGCTACTCGGCGCAGCAGGGCGTGGAGCTGACCCTGCGGGCGGGCCTGGACTCGGGCAAGGTGACGAGCGGCCTCATCGGTCGTGCGAGGGTCGTCTATGACATGTGGGGGGATGCCGTCAATCTGGCGTTCCGCGTGCAGGGCGACTCCGACGAACCGGGCATCTACATCACCCAGCGGGTCGCGGACCATCTGCCCGACTCGATCCCGGTGCGACCGGCCGGCGAGATCGAGACGCAGAGCGGCGGTCAGCGGGTGTGGAAGGTCGAGACCCCGGCCGTCGTGCCGGTGAACACGGCCGCAGAGGCGTGAGGCGGAGACCGTGTCCGACATCGCACAGCAGCCCTGGTTCTGGCCCGCGGTCATCGTCTCGGTAGGTCTGCCGCTCACGCTCATCGGGCTGACCGAGCTCTACAACGCGCTCGTCCGTCGTGGCAGCAGGGCGGCGCCGATCGTCGCGATGGTGCGGAACTACGTCGTGCCGGTGGCAGGTGTGCTCGTCCTGCTGAGCCAGCCCGGCGCGTGGCAGGGCTCGGGCACGTGGCCCAAGGTCGTCTGGACGGTGTTCGGCCTGCTGGTGATCGTGGTGACGATCAACGCGGTCAACCACCTCGTGTTCCACCGTGCCGAGAAGGGGTCGTGGCGCGACCGGTTCCCGACGATCTTCAGCGACCTGATCCGATTCGTGTTCATCGTCGTCGGCATCGCGCTGCTCTTCTGGTGGGTGTGGGGCGCCGACGTCGCCGGTGTGTTCGCGGCGCTCGGGATCACCTCGATCGTGGTCGGCCTCGCGCTGCAGAACGCCGTCGGCTCGATCGTGTCGGGGCTCTTCCTCATCTTCGAGGCGCCCTTCGAGCTCGGCGACTGGATCGAGATGGGCAGCACGCGCGGGCAGATCGTCGAGGTCAACTGGCGCGCCGTGCATCTGGAGACGGGCAACGGCACGATCGTGGTGCCGACCGCGGAGCTCGCCGGCGGCACCTTCACGAACCTGTCGCGCAACCCCGAGCCGTACGCCGCGACGATGGCGTTCGAGTTCGGCAGCGACGATCCGCCCGGCCGGGTGCGCGAGCTGCTGGTGGCGGTGGCCCGCGACATCCCGCTCATCGCCGCCGGCCCCGAGCCGACCGCGAAGACGCTCGGCGGCTCGCGCTACGAGGTCGCGATCCCGCTGCGCACGCCAGGGGATCGGGATGCCGTGGCCGATGCGTTCGCGACGCGGCTCTGGTACGCGGCGCGCCGCGCCGACCTGCACCTCGACGGCGATCTCACCGACGAGTGGCGCACGCCCTCGCGCCTGCAGGACGCGCTGCGGCAGATCGCGCCGGCGCTGAGTCTCGCCCCGGGCGACACCGACACCCTCGCCGCGCACACGCGGCTGGAACGGTACTGCGCCGGCGAGTCCCTGCTGCGCCCCGGCGTCGTGCCGGTGGAGACCCGGTTCATCCTCGCGGGGAGCGTCGTGCTCGGCATCTCCACCGACGACGACGGGTTCGTGCAGGTGGGGGTGCTGGGCGTCGACGATCCGGTCGGGCTCACCGCGCTGTCGCGCACGCACACGATCTCGCGGGCCGTCGCGACGACCGAGGTCGACGTGCTCGTGGTGCCGGTGGGTGTCCTCGACGACATCGTGCGTGCGCATCCGGTGGTGGCGCGCGAGATGGTGCGCGAGAGCGACAACCGGGTGCGGCAGGCCGCTGCGGCGCTGCAGGCGGTGGGCCGTCAGCTGCCGCGCGGCCGGGCGGTCGTCGGGTGAGGCATCCCCTCTCCGGCGCATAGAGTGGGCACGTGCGCATCCGGCTCGACATCGCCTATGACGGCACGCATTTCCGGGGGTGGGCGCGCCAGCCGGGCCTGCGCACCGTGCAGGAGACCCTCGAGACGGCGCTCGCCCGCGTCGTCGGCGGCAGCCCGCGGCTCGTGGTCGCCGGTCGTACCGACGCCGGCGTCCACGCGAGCGATCAGGTCGCCCACGTCGACCTCGACGAAGCCCAGAGCGAGCGGATGCTGGCACGGCATGCCCGCCCGTCGGCTGCGGCTCAGACCCCCGAGGACCGTGCGCACGCGCTCGCCGCGCGGATCACGGGCGTCCTGGGGGCGTACTCCGATGTCGCGGTGACCGGGTCGCGCCTTGCGCCCGAAGGCTTCGACGCACGCTTCTCCGCGGTGTGGCGGCGCTACGAGTACCGCATCGCCGACACCGTCACCGGCTACGATCCGCTCGAGCGCAACCGCACGACCACGGTGCGCGCGGCCCTCGACGAGACCGCGATGGATGCCGCCGCCCGTGCCCTCATCGGGCTGCACGACTTCGCGGCCTACTGCAAACCGCGCGAAGAGGCGACCACCATCCGCACGCTGCTGGAGTTCGACTGGCATCGCGACGCGGCCGGCGTGCTCGTCGCGAACGTCAAGGCCGACGCGTTCTGCCACAGCATGGTGCGCGCCCTCGTGGGCGCGTGCGTGGCCGTCGGCGAAGGGCGCCTCGACGTCGACGATGTGGTCGACATCCGCGACGCGCAGGAGCGCGTGCCCGAGGTGAAGGTGCTCGCCGCACGCGGGCTCACGCTGACCGAGGTCGGATACCCCGCGGACGACCTGCTGGCCCGGCGCGCCGAGCAGACCCGCGCGCGGCGCGCCCTGGACTGAGCCGCCGCGCGCGAGCGCGAAGCTAGACTGACCGGACGTTTCCCGCCGGGGGTGGATACGGGGGTCGCATGCGCAGGGTCAATCGATACGTCACGGTCGTCGCCGTCGGTATGGTCGCCGCCGCGCTGCTCGCCGGGTGCGGACCCGCTCCGTGGGACCAGGGTGGCGGCAGCAGTCCGAGTGCGACGTCCACGGCGGTGCCGACGCCCGTGCCCAACGACCTGTCGGGCGGTGCCACGCAGCGAGAGTTGACCGCCGGGTCGGTGACGGCGACAGTCGACTACTGGTCGACGCTCTCGATGGACAAGTGGACGCCGGAGGCGGTCAAGCCGGTCAGCATCGCGCTGAAGACGACGGTCCAGCCCGCGGACGGCCAGAAGGTGTACCTGCAGCGCGCGTCGATGACCGCAGTGCCGTCCTCCGCGGCAGGGCCGCTGGATCCCCTCGAACCCCAGGTGGACGCCGCGACCGTGAGCCCGGGGTACCTCGTGCTCGACCCGTACAGCTACTCGCAGACGTTCAACGTCGGACCGGTGCCCGCCGAGGCCACCTCCGTCACGCTGCAGTTCAGCTACGACTTCCTCGTGCAGACCACGCCGACGTCGAGCGAGTATGCCAAACAGACCGCGACCGACACGATCACAGTTGCTCTGACTGACTGATCAGGCGCTCGACGACCGTCGCCCCGACGCGCTCCCACCGGTCGCCGCCCTTGCCGCTGGCGAGGCGCGCTGCCTCCCTCGCGGTGTACACCAGCGTGTCGAGGTCATAGCCGAGCACCGAGGCCGGCGCCCATCCGGCGCTCGCGGTGGGTCGGATGGGGAGTGCACCGTCCACATCCAGCTCTGTGATCCGCTCGAGGACGGTGCGCAGCAGGTCTCGCACAGCCGCCTCCGGACGCGGGACCAATGCCACGACGGCGCCCGCCGTGGGGGAGCCGACGTCGGACTCGGCGGGGAACACCTCCTGCACGGTGGCCTCCAGCCGCTCCGACAGACGTGAGAACGCCGGCGCACCCGCGCTCTGCCGGATGTCGGCGGCGTCGTCGATCGCGAGGAAGACGACCGACCAGGGCTCGGAGGACTTCTGCGCCCGCAGCAGGCGTTCGCCGGCGGTGTGCTCGAACTGCTGCCACGCCGTCGAGACGGTGGTGGTGCGTCCGAGACCGCTGTCGCGCGCCGTGGCGCCCACGACCGCGACCTGCGCGCACGCCACGTAGACCAGCATCCCTGCCGAAGAGATCAGGCGCACCAGCGTGAAATCGTCGCCGCCCGAAGGCGGGAACACGAGACCCGCGACGAAGGTCGCGGCTCCCGTGACGAAGAACGCGATCGACACGATCACGAGCGGCAGCAGCAGACGGTCCCCGCGCGCGGCCGCGCCGCGGCGCGCCCAGTCCACGACGAACAGTGCCGCGAACACGGACGCCGCGAAGAAGACCGTGCGATAGGTCACCGTGAACCACGCCACATCACCGGCCAGCGCCAGGGCGAGAGCCGAGGCCGCCGAGACGAGCGGCCCCGCCCACACGTGCGGACGCATGCCCCAGTCGGCGCGGAACCCCGACCACAGCAGCGCCGGCGATCCCATCAGCAGACCCAGCGAGGCGCGGCGCAGGGTCTCCATGTCCGCCACTTCGCCGGCGACGACGCCGTACGTCGCGATCATCGCGAGTGCGAACGCGAAGCTCCAGTAGAGCGTCGCGCGTCCGGGCTTCACGAGGAAGGCGACGCCGATCGTGAGCATCGTCGCGAGCGTGGTGATCACCGCCTGCGCGATGCCGAGGTCGACCCCCGAGTCGGAGATGGGATCGGTCATGACGATTCCCTCCCGGTGCGCGGCGGAGCGGCGTCCGGCGCCGGGGCGAGCGGGAGCGTCACGGTCACCGTCGTGCCCGCGCCGGTCTCGCTCTCGACCGACAGGGTGCCGCCGTGGGCCCGCACGATGTCGTTGCTGATGCCGAGGCCGAGTCCCGTCCCGCCGGCCTTCTCCTTCGCCTCCGCGGCGCGGAAGTAGGGCGTGAGAACCAGGGGCAGATCGTCGGCATCGATGCCGATGCCCGTATCGGCGATCGTCAGCACCACGCTGGCGCGATCGATCGCCGCGAGGATGCGCACCTCGCCGTCCCGCTGCGTGTATTTGATGGCGTTGCTCACGACGTTGTCGACGACCTGCCGCAGCCGGAAGCCGTCGGCGGCGATCGGCAGGGCCTCGTCGGCACGCACGTCGATCGTGATGTCCGCCGCGGCCGCTGTCGCCCGGAACGACGCGACGGAGTCGAGGACGATCTGCCGCAGGTCGATGTCGTCCACCTCGTCGCGCCCGCCGAAGCCGCGTCGCGACGTGGTCACCAGACTCTCGGTCATGGTCAGCATGCGGTCGCTCGCGGCGATGATCGACTCGAACCGCTCGCGGGTCCGCGGGGCGAGGTCGTCGAGCTCGAGGGCGAGCTCGGCGTTGCCGATCATCACGGTGAGCGGGTGCTTGAGCTCGTGCGAGGCCATCGCGGTGAACCGTTCGCGCTCGCGCTGGGCGTAGGTGAGCGCCGTGACGTCGTGCACGAGCAGCAGGACGCCGGCATCCTCGTCACCGCGAGCCGCCAGCCGCTTCGCGGTCACCGACAGCGCACGCCACTCGCCCTCGGCGGTGAACAGCCACACGGAGGCATCGGTGAAGGTCTCGCCGCGGGTGGCGCGCGAGAAGGGACGCTCGGAGTAGGGGACCGGCATCCCCCGCAGCCCGGTGTACTCGACGGAGCGGGCGGGGAGGGTCGGATCGAGGAGGTCGAGTCCGTACAGCCGTGAGTAGGCGTCGTTGACGGCGAGGATGGTGCCGGCCTCGGACAGCCGGACGATGCCGGTGTCGATCCCGTTGAGGATCTCCATCGTGCGCCGCTCCTGGTCGGAACGGCGGCCGAGCGTGGCCGTCAGACGTCCCGCCTGCCGGCGCATCAGCCGCCGCAGCGAGCGCGTGCGGCGGAGGGCGAGATGTGCGGTGATCCCGATGAACGTGAGGGAGATCAGCACGACGAACACGCGCAGCGCCGCGATGCTGCTGGAGGCGATCGAGGAGTCGACGAGGAGGATGAGCCCGATCAGCGCGAGCAGGGCCGCCAGCGCGGTGGCCCGGAAGTGCATCGCCACCCACATCACCGGGAACACCCACAGATACCCGAGGCGCAGTTCGGTGCCGCTGGAGACGAGTCCGATCGCCAGCGCATCCGCGAAGGGCACGGCGAGCACCGTGGGCGCCGGCATGCGGGACCACGGGACGGCGAGCGTCGCGAGCGTCAGCACGACGACGGCGAGCGTTCCCAGGAGGAAGTTCCACCGGCCGAAGGTCGCGGGCTGCAGCACCATCACGAGGACCGCGGTGATCAGAACGCTGGCGGCGAGCACGAGCTGGGTGAGCCAGATCGACCGGGTGCGGGCATCGGGCGTGCCGACGACGAACGTCGTCTCTGCCGCCCCGATCCGCATGAATCGATTCTATTTGGCCGTTCATCCGGGATTTCGGGTCGTGCGCCGGGTGTCGGCGAACACGTCTTGCGGATGCCTTGCGCAAACCTTGCGGGAGCGCTCGCCGTCTCTCAGACGGGTGTTGCGGTCGGCGAGGGAGGCTGGAGCCACTCCCGAGAGCCCGGGACCGAGAGATGAAAGCGACGAACGTGACCGACCTGGTGCCCCTCAGCCGCAGTACGCGGACCGCGCGACCCCTGCCGGGCGCGACGGCGCTCGAGGTCATCGCCGACCCGTCGCACGGGTTCGCGGACGACTTCGAGGCCGTGCTCGACGACGGCCCGCTGCACCGGTCGACGATCGGCTGCGTCATCCCCGCGTACAACGAGGAGGCCTCGATCGCGCAGGTCATCGAGGGGCTCCTCGCCCAGACCCGGGTGCCCGACGTCATCCACGTGGTCGTCAACAACACGTCCGACGCGACCGTGCGGATCGCGTCGGAGTTCGCGGGCCCCCACGAGGTCGTGACGGAGCTCGGCGAGCAGTTCACCGAGGTCTTCGTCCACGACATCGGCAAGAACCCCGACAAGAAGGTCGGCGCCCTCAACTACGGCTACGCGCTCGTCGAAGGCTACGACTATCTGCTCGGCGTCGACGGTGACACCGTCGCCGACCCGCGAGCAGTCGAGTACCTCGAGTCGGAGGCGGTCTCGGACACCCGCATCGGCGGCATCTCGGCGATCTATTCGATCGACGATCGCCCGATCAAGGGCACTGTCGCGAGGTTCCTCATCACGGGGCAGCGCTCGCAGTTCGCCGCCTTCAACCTGCACAACCTGCTGCGGGGACGCAACATGGCGGTCCTCGGCGGGCAGTTCTCGATCTTCTCCACGCAGGCCCTGCGCGATGTGATGGCGGCCAACCGGCAGTCCACGCCGTGGGTGAAGGACTCCGAGGTCGAGGACTCGCTGCTGTCGCTGCAGATCAAGAGCGCCGGCTACCTCACGAAGATCAGTCCGTTCGCGCGCGCCGACGTCGGCGGCATGACCACCCTGCGTGCCCTGGACGCTCAGCAGGTGAAGTGGACCTACGGTGCGATCGAGCTCATGTGGCCGGGCCAGCGAGGCGACACCAAGGGGCAGCCGTTCCACCCGAACCTCCGGGTGCGCTGGCTGGAGAACTTCGGCATGCTCACCAACCTCTTCGTGCGCGTGGCGTTCGTCCTGCTCCTGGCAGGGTCCCTGTCGATCGGCGCGTTCGTGTTCTCGCCGTGGTGGCTGCTGGCACCGGCGGTCGCGATCGCCCTGAACACGCGTATGGCGCTCACGATGGGCAACCGCAACGTGCGCGACATCCTGTTCGCCGTGACCCTCGTGCCCGCCGAGATCTACATGTGGCTGCGACTGAGCTACTTCGCGCGGTCGTGGACCCGGTTTCTCTCGCGCAAGAAGGTCGACAACTGGGCGATGCAGGCGAAGGCGGAACGCGGTGCGGGGCTCGGCCACTGGACGCCCCTGATCGTGGTCATCGCGGTGATCGTCGCGACGTCCGTCATCTGGTCGATGCTCGGCCCGATGGTGCAGTCCACGATCCTCTGGATCGGCTGGCCGATCGTGGGTGTCGTGACGGTGCTGCAGACACTGTCCATGTTCTTCAAGCTCATCCGTCGACAGCACGGATACAAGGTCTGACCCGTACCCGAACGGGTCGGAATCCGGGGAGAGGCGCTGGTCCGCGGAATCAGCGCCGGGGGAGGAGACACGGGGATGGCCGCCTGTGGGAGGCGGCCATCCCCGGGCCGGCGAGGAGACGCCTGCTCGTCTGGGGCGAGCGGGCGTCTCGTCGTTCGTCAGGCCGACTCGGCCGTGAGGCGGTAGCCGACGCCGCGCACGGTCTCGATGTAGCGGGGGTTCGCCGCGCTGTCGCCGAGCTTGCGGCGCAGATTCGTCATGTGCGCCTCGACAGCCCGTTTGTCGGCATCCCCGACGTAGTAGCTGGTCACGTAGGACTCTCCGCGGAGGACCAGCGTCAGGTCGGCCTTGCTGCGCACGCGGCGCTTGGACTCCAGCAGCGTCGCGAGCAGGTCGAACTCCGTACGGGTGAGGTCGAGTTCGTCGCCGCCGATCAGCACGACCCGGTTCTCGGGATGCAGCCGCAGATCTCGATGCTCGAGCCATTCCCCGTCCGCGTCGACGGGAACCCGGCCGGCCGCCCCGCCGGAACCGGATGCGGGTGCCACGACGAGCGGGGCCGGCGCGTCGACGTCGCCGACGGCCGGCGCGGTGGGGACCGCCGAGGTGGCGGTGCGCACCGGGAAGGACGGTCCCACGTCGCCCTGTGTGGCCGGAGCAGGCGACGGCGCCGCAGGCACGCCGCGCGATCGGCGCAGCAGCGCCTCGACGCGGGCGCGGAGCTCGCGCGGACGGAACGGCTTGAGCAGATAGTCGTCGGCACCGGCGCCGAGGCCCGCGATCACGTCCGCCTCCTCGCTCAGCCCCGTCAGCATGATGATGAAGGTGTCGGACTGGGCCCGGATGCGCTTGGCCGCCTCGATGCCGTCGATGCCGGGCATGTTGACGTCGATCGTGGTCAGCAGCGGCTTGTAGGTCAGGACGGCGCGCACGCCGTCGATCCCGTTGCCGACGGACACCGTCGAGAATCCGGACGATTCGAGCACCTCGGCCAGGATGTGGCGGATCTCGGCGTCGTCCTCGATGATGACGGCCGTCTTCAGCTCGTCAGCAGGGGTGCTCATGCGTGCGTTCTCTTTCCGGGCGAAGGCGGCGGCTGCGACGATGACCGACCCCAGCCGCGGCCCCCGACGCATGCGCAAGTACCCCTGATGCTACACAGCGGGCCAAATGCCCGGTCCTGCGTCATTCTGCGACCGCGTCCCGCGTGAGCTCCACGGCGCCCGCGGGCCACCACCGGCCGGCGGGTGGACCGCCGTTGCACTCGCCATCGCTCTCGCCGGGCGGCTTCACCCACAGATTGGTGTCGACGACGTCGTCGCCGACGGTGCCGCCGGGGTCGCCGATGCGACGACCCGGAGGGTTGCACCATTCGCCGTTCGATCCGGCGCCGTTGCGTGAGGTGTCGATGATCGCGTGGAGACCGTCCAGGTGCGACGCGACCTCGTGGGCGTACGCGACCTCGTCGGCGGTCGCCATGAAGTTCGAGACGTTGGTGACGAAGCCCCGGATGCCGCTTCCGCCGGCCGTCCGCGACGCGCTGTCGACCCGTCCGATGAGCTCTGCCATCTGCTCGGCAGGGAGCCAATCGGAGTGACCGCCGTCGACGTAGATCCATGTGCTGTCCGCGACGAGGGATTCGACGGCCGCGGCCAGCTGCTCGACGCGTTCCGGGGCGTTCCCGCACTCCGGGGCGAGCGCCAGGCTGTCGGGCTCCAGCAGCACGATCGGCGACGTGTCGGCGGCGTCCCGCAGCGCCTGGCCGATCGCCGTCGTCCAGTCTGCGTACGCGTGCGCGTCGAGGCCGCCGGCCGAGTGCCCGCCGCAGTCGCGGCCGGGAAGGCCGTACACGACGACGGCGATGCGGGCCGACTGCTCGCGCGCCTCGACGGCCAGCTGCGCGATGCGCTCGCCGACCCGGTCGACGGGCTCGCCCTCGGGCGTGAGCCACACCGCCGTGGGCTGCTCGCTCAGATACTGCGCCGCGGCGTGCTCCGGACTGCCGGCTGCCGTCTCGCCGGCGGCATCGCTCGCCTTCGACAGTGCGGAGGCCACCACCGCGGTGCCCCGCGCGGGCGGCTGAGGGGCCTGCGCAGCGCGCACGAGGACGACGGCCACGACGATCGCCGCCACGATGAGCAGGCCTGCGGCTGCGAGGAACGCTGCGGTTCGTCGCGAGAGGGCCACGACCAGACTCTACGAGAGCGCACCCGCACGGTGCGACCGGGGCTCAGGCGGTTCGCGGACGCGAGGCGTTCACGCGAGCAGGCGCGGTGCGCCGTGCCGACGTGCGCCCCGTGCGCCCCCGCGAGGCGGTGCGGCCCGTCTGCGAGCCGATCAGCTCGAGCAGCGCCGCGGCGAGCGGGCTCGCGGTCGACGCCTCGGCGTCGAAGGC
>NZ_JBHXJQ010000008.1:126498-190825 GCF_042722305.1 Microbacterium sp. NPDC058389 | reverse complement strand
TCCCCCGTGGCCGTCACCTCGGCGTGGGGGGGGGGGGCGGGCCCCCCCCCCCCCCGCGACAGGACCCGGATACGGGGATGCCGTCCCCCTCGCCGCCGCGGCGGCCGGGGGCGCCCCCTACGGCGACGACGCCTCCGTCGCCGACTGGCGTGCGCGCCAGGAGGCATGGCGGGCGGAGAACGACGCGTGGCGCCGCAGCCGGCAGGATGCCGATCGCGCTGCGCGCGACCAGGCCCGGCGCGAACGCCACGCGCACGGCGCCGCCTTCGCCCTCGAGGCCGAGGACCGTCGTCGCATCCGTCGCGCCACCCGCCCCCGCACGAGCTTCGTGTTCGTTCTCACCGCGCTGGGAGCCGCGATCGTCGTCGGTGCCGTCGCCGTGCTGATCTCGCTGGGGGATGCCGCGACCGCCCCGTTCGCGGGCGCCATCGGCATCTTCACTGCCGCTCTCGTGACGGCGCTCGCCATGGTCGTCGCCGGTGCGATCCGGCGGCGCAGCGGTTTCCTCACCGCGGTCACGATCGTGCTGCTGGTGATCGGCGGCTCTGCCGTCGCGGCATCCGGGAGGGACCATTTCGTCGTCGGCGGGATCAACCTCGGCACCGCCTCCTACGAGCAGCGCGTCACGCAGCCGGCCGGCGACATGCTCATCACCGTCGGGTCGCTGTCGGACACCGAGGACTTCGAGGCCGGTGGGGTCGTCGTGCGCAAGGGCTTCGGCGCGACCACCATCGAGCTCTACCCGGGAACTGCTCTCGTGCTCGAGGCGGAGCTCGGCGACGGCGGCGTGCGCTACGACCGCATCGACGGCAGCACCGGCCGGCTGCTGAAGTCCGGCACCCTCAAGCCCGGCGACGACGGCGTCTGGCGTGTGCAGGCCAGCAGCAAGGACGCCGAAACCGGAGTCACCACGACGCAGCACATCGTCCTCGACCAGAGCGCCGGCTCGGTCCAGATCACGATCTACGAGAAATGAGCGCCGACATGAGCACGTTCGAGAATCCGGATGCCGCGCCCGGCGCCGACGCCACGCCCGACGAGCCCGCGGTGACCGACACGCAGGCCGTCGCGACCCCGCCCCTTCCCGAGACCCCGGCCGCCGAGGCGGCCTGGGCCGCGGAGACGGCGCGGCTGGACGACCTCACCCCGCCCGACGCGGCGACGGCCGACGAGACGGCGGTCCTCGCCGCCTCTGAGCCGCCGGCACCCGCCACGCTCCCGCCCGCGTTCACGGGCTTCGGTCCGGCGATCGACGCCCCCCTGGCCCCGAGCGCACCGAACACGACCGCGGGGGCGCCTGCAGAGGCGGCATCCACGGTTCTCTCCGGCCCGCGCACCCGCTGGGCCGGGATCGTGTGGGGCCTCGTGCTCGCGGCGATCGCGGCGCTCGCGCTGTGGTTCCTCACCGACGCCGGCCGCCAGGCCGCGGTGACGGACTGGATGCTGGCGCTCACTCCGGCCGCCGCCATCGCGTACTCCGTGCTCGTGGTGGGCGCGTTCGCGCTGATCGCCGGGCTCGTCGGCCTCGTGCGCCGCGCGCAGCGCGCCGGGGAACGCCGCCGCGCGGCTTCCGCCTTCACCGTCTGACAGCGATCTCGCGGCATCCCCTTGAAAGAATCGGAACATGCGCACCATCCTCAACATCATCTGGCTCGTGCTGTCGGGCTTCTGGATGTTCCTCGGCTACATGCTCGCCGGGGTGCTGCTGTGCATCCCGATCATCACGATCCCGTGGGCGATCGCCTCGTTCCGCGTCGGCGTCTACGCGCTGTGGCCCTTCGGCCGCACGATCGTCGACAAGCCGTCGTCGGGTGTCGGCTCGTTCCTCGGCAACGTCATCTGGGTGATCCTCGCCGGCTGGTGGCTGGCGATCGGCCACATCGTGACCGGCGTCGCGATGTGCCTCACGATCATCGGCATCCCGCTCGGCATCGCGAGCTTCAAGCTCGTGCCGATCTCGCTCATGCCCCTCGGCAAGGACATCGTCCCGGTCGACCAGGTCCGCGTCGCCGCCTGACCGCCGATACGACGAAGCGCCGTGCACCCTCAGGTGCACGGCGCTTGGCGTATGAGACGAAGGGATGCCGGCGGCCTCGGCCACCGGCATCCACCGTCTTACTTGGTGAGGCTGCTGCAGCCCTCGTCGCCGGTGCCGACACAGAGCACGAGCGTCGACGGGTCGACCAGCGCCTCGGGAACCGCGTAGCTCCAGACGTAGGTGTACGACATGTCGGGCTTCATCTCGACGTCGACGGACTGCTGCGGCACGGCGACGCCCTCGAAGGTGTCGTCGGCGGTCGAGCGCAGGACGGGCGCGATGTCGGCACCCGTGAGGCCCTTGTCGCTCACCCACTGGGCGACGTTCGCGGTGACCCACTGGGTGCCCGCCTCCGGGTCGCCGAGGGCGCCGGCGGCAGCCTCGTCGGGGACGATGCCGCTCCACACCTCGAGCGAGTTGCCGTCCACTCCGATGCGCTCACCCACGGCCGCGGGAGCGTCGATCGACGACTCGACGGCGACCGTCTTGGGGGCCGCTTCGGGCGACGTGCCCGACCCGGTGGTCGACGATGCGCATCCGGCGAGGAGCAGACCGGAGGCGGCGAGGAGGGACAGAACAGCGGTACTGCGGGAACGCATGCCAAACACCTTTTCGAATCGATTCGGGGGATCCCTCCTACGTTACGCCCCCGATCGGCATGGTCTGACCAATCCGCCGGCGCATCCCCTCCTTCCGGAGGGGACCGCCGGGCTCAGCCGGTCTCGACCGCTCCGGTATCGGGGCGTCGGGACTGCACGGCATCGTAGGTGCGACGCAGGCTCTCGGTCATCTGCGGGAAGTCCTGGCGCAGCGCGAGCACGAACAGCATGTCGATGAGCGCGAGCTGCGCGATGCGGCTCGCCATGGCACCGCTGCGGAAGCGGGCCTCGCGGACACTCGTGCGCAGCACGATGTCGCACACATCGTCGAGCGAGGACTCGGCCGCGTTGGTGATGCCGATCGTCAGGGCGCCTGTGCGCCCGGCGACGGTGAGGAAGTCGAGGGTCTCGCGGGTCTCTCCCCGGAACGAGACGCCGATCGCGACGGAGGCGTCGTCAAGGAGTGCGGCCTGCACGAGCGCGAGGTGGATGTCGACCGAGACACCGGCGGGGCGGCCGATGCGGCTGAGCTTCTGGAACAGGTCCTGCGCGCTGAGCGACGACGCTCCGGCGCCGTACAGCTCGATGCGCCGCGCCCCGCGGATCGCGGCGACCGCCTGCGCGACGGCCTCCGTGTCGAGGGACTGCGCCGTGTCCTGGATCGCCTGCATCTCCTGGAAGGCGATCTTGGCGACGGTGTCGGCGATCGAGTCGTCCGGGCCGATCTCGCCCTCGCCGATGTCGAAGCTGATGCGCTGAGCCTGGTCGCGGCTGAGCGCGGCGATGACGTCGAGGCGGAACTCGCGGTACCCCGGGTACCCGAGGCTCTGGCAGAACCGGGCGACGGTGGACTGCGACGCGCCGCTCACCTCGGCGAGCCGCATGATCGTGGACGTGCGGACGAGCTCCGGATCCGCGAGCACGGTGTCGGCGACCCGGCGCTCCGAGGCGCTCAGCCGGTCGAGCGACTGCCGCGCGCGGATCAGGACGTCCATCACTCCGCCTCGCGGGTGCGGTCCAGTGCTTCGCGCAGTCGACCCCCAGCGTCGACGAGCGCACGAGCCGCGGCATCCGCGGTCAGTCCCCTCATGCACATCAGTATCGCGGGCTTCACCTCCCAACCGGTGTCGGCGAGCGCGCGACGCGCCATGGCCGGGTCGACATCGGCGATCCCCATCACCATGCGGACCCCTCGCGCCCGCAGCTTCTCGTTCGTCGCGCGCACGTCGACCATGCGGTTGCCGAAGGTCTTGCCGATGCGCACCATGGCGAGCGTCGAGATGGTGTTGAGCACGATCTTCTGCGCTGAGCCCGCCTTGAGCCGCGTCGAACCCGCGACCAGCTCGGGCCCGACGATGACCTCGACGCCCACGTCGGCCGCGGCGGTGAGCTCGGAGCGCGGGTTGCAGCTGACGCCGATTGTCGCCGCGCCCCGCTCGCGCGCCTCGGCGATCGCGCCCAGCACGTACGGCGTGCGGCCGGACGCCGTGAGACCCACGACGCAGTCGTCGGGGCCGACGCCGGCGCGCGCGATGTCGGCACGCCCGGCGGCGACGTCGTCCTCGGCGTTCTCGACGGCCGAGCGGATCGCGGTCTCGCCGCCCGCGATGATCCCCACGACGCGCTCAGGCGGCTCGCCGAACGTGGGCGGGATCTCACTGGCATCGAGGATGCCCAGGCGCCCGGGCGTGCCCGCACCCACGTAGACGAGGCGTCCGCCCCGCTGCATCCGCTCGGCGGCGACGTCGACGGCGCGAGCGAGATCCGTGGATGCCGCCACCAGCGCGTCGGTCACCTGACGGTTGCTGTCGATCATGGCCGCCACGAGCTCGGGCGTCGTCATGAGGTCGAGCTCGCCGAACTCGGGATCGACGGCCTCGGTCGTGAGCTCGGCCAGCTGGCGTCGCAGATCGTCGAGGTCAACCACGGCGCACCACACTCCCCTCATACGGGCTCGCCGGGGTGCGGGCGATGTACTCCGCCCCGTCGAGCGCGTCCCCCCGGGGCTCGACGACCTCGAGCCCTCGTTCCCGCAGCCGCGCGCGCAGCGCGCCGCCGAACACCTCGGACCCGGCGATGCCGCCGAGCAGGCAGTAGGGTCCGGATGCCGCCACGCAGGCCTGCAGCACGGCGTCGACCGCCCGCTCGACGATGTCGCGGGCGACGGGGTCGCCGGCCGCGGCCGCCTGCAGCACGCGCGGCGCGAACCGGGCGAGCTGACGTGCCGGCGCGGCGGTGTCGGCCACCCAGCGCGGCAGCGTGCTGAGCGGTGCGTGCAGGTCGAGCGCCGCCGCGGTGAGCGCGGTCGCGGGCCCGCGGCCGTCGTGGGCGGCGAGCACGGCCCGCAACCCCTCCTGGCCGATCGCGCGACCGCTGCCCTCGTCGCCGAGCCACGGCCCCCAGCCGTCGACCTGGCTCAGGGTGCCGGCCCGGTCGAGGGTCAGCAGGACCGTGCCGGTGCCGACGATGACCATGGTGCCCGGCATCCCCTCGAACGCCCCGGCGTGCGCGGTCACCGCGTCGGTGGTCACGGCGGTCGGCGCGTCGAGGTGCTGGGCGACGCGATCCGCCAGCGCCCGGGCGGCAGCCGGCGCCGCTTCGGCTCCGGCCGCTCCCACGCCGATCGACGCGACAGGCGTCGGCAGGTCGAGCCCGCCCAGCGTCGTGACGATGGCGTCGAACGCGCGCACATCGCCGTCGCTGTCGGCGAGCCCCGGCACCCCGGCGCCGTGCGCCGAGACGGTCGCGGCTCCGGACGTGGCGCGGATGCGGCATCCGGTCTTTCCCAGGTCGACGGCGACGATGCTCACTGCCGCTCCTCTCGTGTGCGCACGCGGAGGCGCTGCGATGCACCCCCGGTGACGGTGCCATCGGGCACGGTGGGCAGGGCGGGCAGCGGTGCGACCGACAGGTCCCACTGCCCGGCGACGGCGGCACGCCCTTCCGGCGTGCCCGGCAGCTCCAGCGGCACGCGCAGCGCCGACAGGTAGGCGAGCACCCCGAACATGACGGCCTCGCGGGCGTCGGCAGGGATGCCCCACGCGTCGCTCGACTCGACCGGCACACCGGCGAGCGCCGCGATGCGCTCGAGCAGCACGGGATTGCGCGCACCCCCGCCCGACACGACGAGGCGGGCGGCGTCCGGGGCCGCGCGGTGCAGCGCGTCGGCCACGGACGCCGCGGTCAGTTCGGTGAGCGTCGCGCACACGTCGTCGGGCGTCGGCACGGAGCCGTCGGCGAGCGCCTCATCGACGGTCGCGAGGGTGAAGGTCTCGCGGCCGGTGGTCTTGGGCGCGGCGAGCGCGAAGTAGGGGTGTGCGAGCAGCCGGCCGAGCAGTGCCGCGTCGACGCGGCCGGCGGCGGCGTGGCGGCCGTCGCGGTCGAAGGTCTCGGCACCCTCCGTCTCGCGCGTCAGGTACGCGTCGAGCAGGGCGTTGGCGGGTCCGGTGTCGAAGCCCGAGACCGTGCCGTCGGGCCGGACCACCTGCAGGTTCGCGATGCCGCCGAGGTTGAGCGACGCGATCGGCGCGCCCGCCCGTTCCGCTGCCGTGCGCAGCCACCGCGCGTCGAACGCCGAGATGAGCGGCGCGCCCTGGCCGCCCGCGGCGACGTCCGCGACCCGCACGTTGAAGAGCACGGCGCATCCGGTGGCGCGGGCGATCCACGCCGGCTCGCCGACCTGCAGCGTGCCCCACACCGCGCCGGCCTCCACACCGTGGAACACCGTCTGCCCGTGGGCGCACACGAGGTCGGGCCGGGGCGCTCCTGCGGCGAACGACACCGCCGCGCGTGCGAACGCCTGGCCGACGGTCGTCTCGAGGCGGCACCACTCGGCCTGGTCGAGCCGCTCCCCCGCGACGGCGCCCATCACGAGCGCACGCTCGGCGGCCAGCCACGGCTCGGTGCCCCACCGCTCGACCACGACGTCGAGCGCGTCGACGCCTGCCGTCACCGAGACGAGAGCGGCATCGATGCCGTCCGCGCTCGTGCCCGACTGCAGCGCGAGGATCCTCATCGGCCGCCCTTCGCGGCCCACGCCCGCACGATGCCCGCCGAGAACACCGAGTCGGCGCCCAGCTGCACGACGGCTGCGTCGAATCCGCCGGGGACCGCCCCGACGTTGACGACGATGCACTCGCCGGCCGCCTGCGCGTCGGCGAGCACGCCGAGCTGCACGGCGCTGGGCCGATCGGCGACGACCGCGGTGAGGCCGTGGGCCGTGGCACTCCCGTTCCCGCCGCCGGCAAGGCCGCGCAGCGCATCGGCCACCGGCACGGCACGGGTCGCGGCGGCCTGCGTCGCCCCGCCGCGGGCGTCGACGACGCGCACGATGCGGGCGAGACCGGCGACGGCGGAGGGGTCGGATGCCGCGGCCAGAGCGATCTCGATCGCCCGGGCATCGGCGGGGTCGACCTCGACCGACACGTCGGCCGGCGCCGACGAACGGGCGGCTGAGGTCCCGGCGGCCAGGCGCGCGACGCGGTCGTGCGCCTCGCGCAGCCGCTCGGGCGCCAGATGTCCGTCATGCACGGCGGCGACGATCGCGTCGACGACCTCGGCGTACTGCGCGGCGGCGTCGATCCCGCCGAGCTCGGGGTTGCCGAGGCACACGAGGTCGGCGCCCGCGGCGAGCGCCCGGGCAGCACCCCCGCCGATGCCGTAGGTCGCGGCGATGGCGGCCATGTCGACGGCGTCCGTCACGACGACGCCGTCGAAGCCCGCTGCACGCAGCCGGGCGATCGCGTCGGGGTTGACGGTCACGGGCTCGGCACCCCATTCGGGCACCACGATGTGCGCCGTCATGACGGCGGGCACTCCGGCCGCGATCGCGGCCTCGAACGGCTCGGCGTGGCGCGCAGCCGTCGCCGCCGGGATCGTCGGCAGGCCGCGATGGGAGTCGACGTCGGTGTCGCCGTGCCCGGGCCAGTGCTTGACGCAGGCCGCGACGCCGCGACGGGAGCGGATGCCGCGCACGGTCGCCGCGACGCGGGTCGCGACCTCGTGCGGGTCCGCGCCGAACGAGCGCGCGCCGATGACGGGGTTGTCGGGGTTGTCGTTGACGTCGGCGCTCGGGGCGAGCACGAGGTCGATGCCGGCCCGGCGCACGCGCTCGGCGAGGACCACCCCGACGCGTTCGGCGACGTCGGGGGCGACGAGCCCGAGCTGTGCGGGCGACGGCAGCGTCGAGCCCTCGCGCCCCTCGAGCCGCGTCACCACACCGCCCTCCTCGTCGGCCGCCACGAGCGTGCTGGGGCGCACGGCCCTGATCGCCGCGGCCAGCACCGCCGTGCCGTCCGGATCGGCGGCATCCACGTTCCCGGCGAACAGGCAGACACCGCCGAGGCCGCGCTCCAGTTCTGCGCGCAGCCATTCCGGCACGACGGGGCCGGCGAACCCGGGCAGCAGCACCCCGGGCACGAGTTCTTCGAGATCCATGTCAGCCCTTCACAGCCCCCGCGACGATCCCGCTCGACAGGCGTCGCTGCACGATGATGAAGAAGATCATGACCGGGATCGTGATGATCGTCGACGCCGCCATGACCGAGCCCCAGTCGTTCGAGTGCACGCCGAAGAACTGGCGCAGGCCGATCGACACCGTGTAGTTCTCGGTTGCTCCGCCGAGGAGCGTCATGGCGAAGATGAACTCGTTCCACGCCGTGATGAACGCGAACACACTCGTCGCGACGAGCCCGGGCGCCACCAGCGGCAGCAGCACCGAGCGGAACATGCGCCACCACGAGGCGCCGTCGATGTAGGCGGCCTCTTCGAGCTCCACCGGCACGGCGGCGACGAAGCCGCGCAGCATCCAGATCCCGAACGGCAGCGCGAGCGCCGTGTAGACGATCATGAGGCCGAGGAGCGTCCCGAGCAGCTGCAGATCGCGCACCTGCACGAACAGCGGGATGACGAGGGCCTCCAGGGGCACCATCTGCACGACGAGGATCATCATGACGATCTGGGTGCGCAGCGTGAAGCGGAAGCGCGCGACAGCGACCGAGGCGAGCAGCCCCAGCAGCCCCGAGAACACCACGACGACGAGCGCCACGATGAGCGAGTTGCGCAGATAGGTCGCGAAGCCGCCGTCGGTCAGCACGAACACGAAGTGGTCGAGCGTGAACTGGCGGGGCACGAGCTCGGCGCCGCCCGACGGGTTCTCGTCGAAGGCGCTGACGAGCATCCAGTACGTCGGGAAGAGCGTGAAGACGAGCAGCAGGAAGACGAGGACGCCCTTGATGAGGCGGCGTCCGATCGAGGGCCGGGTCACAGCTGGTCCTCCTTGAGGAGCCGTCGCACGTACACGACGGTGATGGCGAGCAGCAGCAGGGTCAGCAGCACGGCGATCGCCGAGCCGAAGCCGTACCGGTTCTGCCCGAACGACTCGACGTACGACCAGACCCCGAGGTTCAGCACCTCGCGGTTGGAGCCCGCGCCGCCGGGCATGAGGTAGACCTGCGCGAAGACCTTGAAGTCCCAGATGGTCGACAGGATGATGACGACCGCGAACACCTGGTTGAGCTGCGGGAAGGTGATGCTCCAGAAGCGTCGCCACGCATTGGCGCCGTCGAGGGACGCCGCCTCCAGCGTCTCCTTCGGAACGCCGAGGAGCCCGGCGAGGATCGTGACCGCGACGAACGGGAAGCCGTGGTGGATCACGTTCAGCAGCACGATCGCGTAGAACGACCACCGGTTGGTGAACCAGTTGTAGGGCTGGTCCATGAGCCCCAGCTGCATCAGCAGCTGGTTGAAGATGCCGCGGTCGGCGTCGAAGATCCACACCCACACGTACGTGCCGGTGACCGCGGGCATCGCCCAGGCCGCCATGATGGCGCTCGCGACGACGGTGCGCCAGAAGGTGCCGAGCGACTGCAGCAGCAGGGCGACGAGCGTGCCGAAGGCGACGGTGCCGACGACGGAAAGGATCGCGAAGCCGACCGTGTTGGGCAGCACGACCGCCCATAGCGTCGGGCTCGTGAGGATCTCGACGAAGTTGTCGAGGCCGATGAAGTTGGGTTCGCCCGAGACGATCTCGCGCAGGCCGTAGTCCTGGAACGAGAACAGCACGACCCGGACGAGCGGCCACAGCAGGAGGCCTGCGAGGACGACGAGCGCGGGCGCGAGCAGCATCCACGGGCGCAGCCGGTCCATCGGGCGGCGGCGGGCTCCGGGGGCGACTGCCGCGCCGGCGGTGGAGGAGGCCTGCTCCTCCACCGCCGGCGCCTGGGGCATGAATGCCATGCGGGTCCTGCTTACTTGCCGTTGAGGGTCGCGGTCATCTCGGCCGCAGCGTCCTTGGCGGCCGTCTCGACGTCCTTCTGGCCCGACAGGATCGCCTGCATCATGGCGCTCGTCGTCTTCTTGGCCTGGACGGCGCCGAACGTCGGTGTCACGGGCACGGACGCCCCACCGTCGACCATCTGGGTCGCGAACGGCTGCACCAGCGGGTCGGCGTTCTCGATCGACTTCTCCAGCAGCGACTTCTGGCCCGGGAAGTACCCGCTCTGCTCGCCCCACTTCTCGGCGAACTCGCCCGTGGTCATCATCTTGATGAATGCGAACGCGAGGTCCTTGTCCTTGGCCGTCTCGAACATGCTCAGATGCGAGCCGCCGAGCACCGACGGCGCGATGCCGTCCTCCTCGCCGGGGATCGGCACGGCGGCGAACTTGCCCTCCATGTCGGGTCCCTTCTCGACGATCGCCGACGGCGTCCACGAGCCCATGACCGCCATGCCGACGGTGCCGGCGGCGAACGCGTCGAGCACGTCGGTCTCGCGCCACGTGGTGGCACCGGCCGACGACAGGTTGTCGTTCGTGGCGAGGCCCGTCCAGAACTCGAGGCCCTTCACCGACTCGGGCGAGTCGAGCTCGCTCGTCCAGGTGCCGTCCTTCTCGGTGGCGACCTCGCCGCCGGCGCCCCACACCCACGGGTAGACCGTGAACTCGGCGTCACCGGGGACGGCGACCGCCGTCATGTCGGGGTGGGCGGCCTTGATCGCCAGGGCGGCGTCGCGCAGCTCCTCCCAGTTGGTGGGGGCGTCCAGGCCCAGCTCCTCGAAGATGTCGGAGCGGTAGACGAGCGAGCGCACACCGGCGTACCAGGGCATGCCGTACTGCTCGCCGTCGTAGGTGCCCGACTTCACGAGGCCCTCGACCAGGTCGTCTTCGAGCCCGTCCTTCTTGATGTAGTCCGTGATGGGCGCGAGCGCGCCGGCGTCGGCGAACTCGGGCGTCCAGGTGGTGCCGGTCTCGGCGACGTCGGGGGTCGTGCCGCCGGCGATCGACGTGACGAACCGGTCGTGGGCGTCGGCCCACTGCACGAACTCGACGTTCAGCGTCGCGCCGGTCTCGTCCTTGAACGCGTCGGCCACCTCGTCGAAGAACGGCTCGGCGTCGGGGTTCGTGCCCTGCATGATCCAGACGTCGAGGGTCTTGCCCTCGCCCGAAGCCGAATCGTCTCCGTTGTCGCCACCGCCGCCGCTGCAGGCGGTGATGCCGAGTACTGCCACACCCAACACGGCGATGGGCAGGATGCGCTTCCTCATGTGAACTCCTCTTCTGCGACCACACTCTTGTGTCGACCTTCCGGCCGCGACTCACACTATGGAAGAAACCACCATGTGTCACGCATGTGTTGGAATTTTCTCCCAACCGTTATCGTCCGGAAACACGCGTCCGCCGTCCGCGAGGTCAGGTTCCGGCGTTCAGGAGCGGGGGGATGCCTCGGCCCGCCGTCGTCCCCACGGCAGCGCCAGCAGCACACCGGCGACGAGCAGCACGAGCGCGAAGGCGGCCGCGAACCACGGGGTCTCGGCGGGGATGTCGAGGTACGTCGTGATGCCCAGGATGCGGGCGAGCCCCCACGGCAGCAGGCCCATCTCGTCGTTCCAGACGGTGAGCGCGGCCTCCAGGCCGATGACGCCCACGACGACCGCCGGCACGAGCAGCCCGGCCCCGACCGCGGCCAGGACGTAGCCGGTGCCGCGGCGGGCGCCGACCTGGGCCGACAGCGCCCAGCCGGCCGCGACGAACACCCACACGAACAGCGCGAAGGCGACGGCGATGTACGCGGTGCGCAGCACCGGCTCAGTCCAGAACGCGTACCAGCAGCCGCCGGGCCCCGTGAACGACAGGGCGAAGAGGGTCAGGATGCAGCGCAGCACCACCACCCCGCCGACGGCCGCGATCACCGGCCACGGCGAGCGCCGACGCACGAACAGTCGCAGCACGAGCGCGAACACGACCCACGCGCCGATGACGATCGCCACGTGCGTCCACGACAGGAACGACGTCTGCACGGCGCGCGTCGCGACCAGCAGCGCCGCCGGGATGATGAGCAGCAGCCATCGGTCGAGCTCGAGCATGCCGAGCGTGGATTCCCGCGCCCGCCATGGCCGGGTCGAGGCGATCCACGTCGCGCGTGCGGCGGCGGCGCCGGGGCGGCGCACCAGGCGCGTGCGCGCCGCGATCATGCCGATCACGACCCATGCGGCGGCGAGCACGAGCAGCCCGCGCGCGAGCCACGCCATCGTGTCGTCGCGCTCCGAGCGCTCGATGCCGAGGCGCGCCGCGGTGAGGTTGAGAGCCGGGTGGTCGATGTTTCCGTCGTAGGCCTCGAGGTGCGCGGCGGCGAGCTTCTCGAACGTCGCGCGATCGGCATCCCATGCGGCGCGCGCGTCGGGCGACAGCGTGTCGTGCCACTCCCCCTGGTGGAGGATCAGCGACCGGTACGCCGAGAGCAGCCGCAGCGTGTCGACCTCGTAGTCCAGTGCCCCGGCGAACGCCTCGCGGATCTCGGGCGAGCGCCAGGTGGCGGCATCCGTCTCCGCGACCGTGTCGCGCATGGCCTCGGCGGTCTCGACGGCCTTCTCACCGTCGGCGATGGCGGCGTCGATGCCGCCGTCGGCATCCCGCACGATCGAGTACATGACGTCCAGCACGGCGGAGTCTCCGGTGAGGATGTCCCACTCGAAGATCCACATCATGGGCGGCGGTTCCAGCCCGATCGCGAACACCCGCTGCTGCGCGAACGGCGCGATGTAGAGGCCGTGCGCGATGGCGTCGCGCGAGCTCGTCATCGCCTTCGTGATGGCATCCACGGTGGCCGGGTCGTCCGAGAACCACTCACGTGCCCAGTCCTCCGTGACCGTCGCGACGTCGGTGTCCGGGTCGCGGGCGAGGGATGCCGCCACCTGCGTGTTCAGCTCGTACAGCTGCCAGAACCCGGCCTTGAGGTAGAGCGTCATGGGTCCGGCGCGCCACGGCCCGCCGTCCTGGGTCCACACCCAGATGCCCTCGATGTTCTCGTTCGCGGCGAGCAGCTGCTGCAGCGACCACTGGTACTCGGCCCCGAGGTCGTTCGCGAAGGCGCCGAAGTTCTCGAACTCCCGGCGGCTCTGGAACTCCACGATGCGCCGCTGCGAGCCCTGCTCGAGCGTGTCGTTGAGCGGCAGCCACGTGTAGAAGTCGCCGAGCGTGTACTTCGTCGACACGATGAGCGCGGGCGAGTCGATGCCGCCGAGCACCGCCTCATACGAGTCGCTGTCGGTGTGCATGTCGCCGACGGCGCCCACCCCGACGGACCACGTGCGGAAGATCACTTCGCGATCGGATGCCTCGGCCTGCCCCGTGAACGCTTCGAGCATCGCGCGCACGGCGTCGACGGTCGTGACCTTGAGGGCGGAGTAGTAGTCCCAGCCGCCCACGTCGTACACGGGCCCCGCCTCGCCGATGCGGATCAGCACACCGTCGAGCGCGGGCACGGCGTCGTAGAGCTCGTCGAGGCCGGCGGTGTAGACGTCCCACAGTTCGGGGTTCGCGGTGTCGAGCGTGCCGAACCGGTCCGTCAGGTACTGCTCGAGCGGCCCCGTGAGCGCCAGCATGTCGGTGCGGAGGAAGACCTTGACGCCGAGCTCGTCGGCGCGCTCCCAGAACGGCGCGAAGGCCTCGCGCAGCGCCAGGGCCTTGGCGCGGTGCTCGTCGCCCTCGGCGTAGACGGGACCGCCCGGTGCGTCGTCGAAGGTCACGAACTCCACGAACCCGGGGAACGCCACGGCGGTGAACCCGTTCGCAAGCGAGTGCCGCAGGAACGCGTCGAAATCGTCGTAGGCGGCAGCGAGCGCAGTCTGGTCGATGTACGGCGCATCGGACTGGAACACGTCGGCGAACGCCTTCGACGCGTGCGAGTAGTCGGTCCCCGACTCCCATTCGGCCGGGTCGGGCGTGACGCCGACCGCGCCGAGGTCGGTCATGCGCAGCGGAAGCCGCGATGCCTCGTGCGCGCCGATCAGGTCGGTCAGCGGCTTCGCGGCCCGTACGTGCGCCGCGAGGTCGTAGATCGCCCGGGTCGCGCCCGCCTCCGCGGTCGCCGTGACGGTGAGGGCGTGCGCGTCGCCGGCGAGCGTGTACGCGTCGTCGTCGCCCTCGGGTGCGTCCGCGACGGTGAGAGACAGCTGCGGTCGCTGAGCCTGTCGAAGCGTCTCGCCGGCGTCGGCGTCGGCGATCGCGTCACGCAGCTCGTCCATCGCGACGCCCACGCGCTCGGTGTCGGGCACGTCGACGGCGGTGAGCTCGGGCGGCGCGACGGCCTCCGTCGCGGCCGTCGCGACGGCCGGCTCGGGCTGCATCTGCGCGGCGGGCTCGGTGCGGATGCCGAGCGCATCGCCGACCGCGAGCGCGACGCCCGCGCCGAGCGCGACCAGCACGATGGCGGTGACGACGGCGAGGATGCCCCGCCGTCGCGCCGTCGTCATCCTCTGATCCTAGGACCGCCGTTCCGACGCACCCGTCCGTTCATCGAACCCGTTGCACACCTGTTGCCGAGCGAGCCGCTCCGTCACCGGGGGCAGAGGCTCCCGGTCGCTGAGCGAGCGAGGAACGAGCGAGACGAAGCGCACCCCGGGCCACCCCGTCGGCGCCGGCCGCCCTCGCCGTCGCACCCGGCCCGGCGGTCACCTCAGCTGGATCGCGCCGGCCACGGTGCCCGCGCTCGCGACCGCGTCGGCGGCCTGCTTGCGGCGCAGCTCGATGGAGGTGCTGATCTCGCCGGCCAGCCTCGGACGCGTGCGGACGAGCTCGTCGACGGTGTCGAGCGGCATCACGAGCACGGTCAGCACATCGGCGGCGACGACCGTGAGCGTCGCCTTCTCACGGGTGAGCGCGGTCTGCCCGACGTAGTCGCCGGGCTCGGCGGTGGCGACATCGAGGCGTCCGCCGCCGGCATCGGCCGTGAATCGAGCCCGGCCCTGCACGATGAACCGGATCTCGTCGGGCACGACGCCCGCGGGGATCACGATCTCGCCGATGCCGTACCGCTCCAGCCGGGAGGTGGACAGCACGCGCTCGCGGTCGTCCGGGCGCAGCTGCAGCGTCGGGCCGACGACGTCGAGCGCCTGTTCGAGCCGGCCGGGCTCGGCGATCGGGTCGGTCGCATCGCCGTCCAGCGCGAGACCGCGGCGCCGCGCGGCGTACCAGAGCCACGACAGGTAGAGGCTGAGCGCCCGCTGCTCGAGGTCGGGCCCCTGGATCGGCAGTGTCACGGTGTACGCGCCACCGCCCAGGTACTCGGCGCTCGCGGGTTGGTCGGCGATGCGCATCGGCAGCGACGTCGACACCTCGGCCAGCAGCGCCACGACTTCGTGCGGCGGGTCGTCGGTGGTGAACTTCACGGTCGTCGTCGCCGAGAACGGTCCCGCCGGCAGGCTCTTGTTCGTGAACGACGCGCCCGAGAGCGTCGAGTTCGGGACGATCTGGATGCCGGACCCGGTGTCGATGTGCACGGCGCGCCAGTTCACCTCGGTGACGCGTCCCTGGACACTGCCGGTGTCGAGCCAGTCGCCGATCTTGAACGGCTGCTCGAACAGCAGCAAGAGCCCCGAGATCACGCCGCCCACGGCGTTCTGCAGCGCGAGGCCGATCACGATGGAGGTGACGCCGAGGGCAGCGATGAGCCCGCCGACGTCGGCATCCCACACCCACTGGAACAGCAGGGCGACGCCCACGACGATGAGGATCAGCTGCGCGATCTGCACGAAGATCTGCGGGATGCGCTGCTGCCACGAGCCCTCGCGCGCGTTGCCGAAGACCCCGACGTTGAGCGCCGACAGCAGCAGCAGGATGAGGAGGAACCCGAAGACGGTGGCCACGATCCGCACCCAGACGTAGTCCGCGGGCGACAGCGACGCGAACGCGAGCACGGCCAGCAGCGCCCCGACCGGCACCACCCAGTTGCGCAGCAGCCGCACCGTCTTGGCTGCCGGGCTCCCCCGTCGTACGAGGGCACCGAGGATCTCGGTCAGCACCACCAGCAGGATCGGGACGCCCAGGCCGATCGCCAGCGCCCACCAGAGCCATCCGTCGCGCAGCGGGTCCATGACCTACTCCACCCGCCAGACCGTCTGCGTCTTGCCCTGCAGCTCGACCGTGCCCGCCTCCAGGAACGCGTAGGCCTCCCGCAGCCGGTCGCGCACGGCCTGGCTGACGAAGACGCCGGGCTGGTCGATCACCGCCCGCACGCGGTAGGCCAGGCTGACGGCATCCCCCCACAGGTCGTAGGCGAGGCTCGTCCGGGCGACCAGACCGCTCGTCACGGTGCCGGTGTCGACGCCCGCGCGCAGGTCGAGCTGGGTGTCGTTCTGCGCATTGAAGCGCTGCACGACCGCCCGCATCTCGCGGGCGAAATCGACGGCGCGTCGCACGTTGTCGACGCGCGGGACGATGAGTCCCGAGCTGGCCAGATAGCCGCCGCGGAGCGTGCGCACCTTCTCGACGCCCGCCCTTGTCGCGGCCTCGTCGAACCCGCGCATGAGCGCGTTCAGCTGCGTGATCTCTTCGGCGCCGGTGAGGTCGTTCGCGTAGTCGTCGAAGCCCACCAGCTCGGCGAAGACGACCGACACGTTGTCGTGCTCTTCGGCGATCGTCTCCTCGCCCTGCTTGTACCGTTCGGCGACCGTCTCGGGCATGAGGGTGTGCATCAGCTTGTCGTTCTCGACGCGCTGCTCGTCGATGAGGTCCTGCTTGATCCGCAGGCTGGCGGCCATGTCGTTGAACGCGTTGCCGAGGTCTCCGAACTCGTCGCGGGCGCCGGCGGGGACCTGCACCGCCAGATCGCCGCCCGCGAGCCGCCGCACCGCCTCGACGAGCCGGCGCACCGGCTTCGTGAACGCCTGGGCGAGCAGGAGCGACAGCAGCGACACGGCGACGATGATCGCCAGCAGCGACAGCACGAGATTGCGCGTGAAGTCGGCGACCGGGGCGAAGGCCTCGGCAGTCGTGATGTGCGCGACGGCGACCCAGTTGAGCCCGTTCACCTCGACCGGCGAGTAGGCGACGATGCTCTCCAATCCGAGGTACGAGTCGGCCACCGCTGTGCCGGTGCGTCCCATCAGCGCCTGGTTCACGGAGTAGGTGTCGACCGGCTGGATGAGGGTCGTGCCACCCACCTCCACCGCGCGGGCGGCGGTCGCCGGTGGAGTGCCCGCCGCGACGACGTCCTTCTCGTACTTCTCCGGGTCGTCGACGAGTTCGCGCGAGATGCTGCGCATGAGCTTGTCGTGGCCGGCGACGTACACCTCGCCGGTCTGCCCGAGGCCCTGCTCGGCCCATTGCTCGCCGCCGGTCAGGATGTCGTTGACGGTGTCGATCGACATCTGCACGGCCAGCACGCCGGTGATCTGCGAGTCGTTGCCGATCGGCGAGACCACCCAGTACGTCGGCACGTTGAGCGAGGGTATCCAGCGTTCGAAGTCGGTCGTGCGGACCGCGTTGACCGAGTTGCTCGCGACGACCTCGCGGTACGCGTCGGCCAGCATCGAGTCGCGGAACGGCCCGTCGTTGAGGTTGGTGCCGAGGTCGGTGCCCTTGTACGCCGAGTACACGACGTCGCCGTCGAGGTTGAGCATCAGCAGGTCTTCGTACCCCACCTGATCGACCAGACGCGACAGGTAGTCGCCGTACTGCGACGCCGCCGCAGAGAACGTCGTGCCGTCGTCGCCGTCATCATCGGCGAGCGCCTCGTCGAAGTCGTCGTGCTGCGCCGTGAAGTGGTACTGCACCCACTTGCCGGCATTGGACGACGGGATGAACGCGGTCTCGCTGTAGGTGTCATCCGAACGCTCCTGCAGTCGCGGGATGAAGGTGTCGGCGTAGTACGCCCGCAGTTCGTCGGCCTGCTCCGGCGTGAGCTCCTTGGACTGCAGTTCGTCCCACGCGGCGTTCAGCGCCTTCGACGCGGTCTGCGCGCTGAGGTTGCGCGAGTCCAGCTGCACGCCGCGCTGCAGTCCCGCCATCGACGTCTCGAGCTCGTGGACGCGCAGCTCGCGGATCGTGGTCAGCTGGTCGATCGCCGAGGCCCGCAGCGATTCCCGGCCGCTCACGTAGCCGATGATGCCGACGATCGTCGCCGACACGACGCTCACCGACAGCAGCATGATGAGCAGCTTCGACTGGATGCTCAGCCCGCCCCGTCGGCGCTTCTTCTCTCTCGGCGGGTCGGGCACCGCGGTCTGCCGCGGCGCGCGCGAGCGCGTCGAATCGGTCGCTGGAGCATCCGTCTCAGTGACAGTCACGGCCTTTTGTACCCCCCGGTAGGCTCGTGCGTCACTCTAGCCACACGCGTCTCGCGCGGGCAAGGATTTCGCTGATCGAGGCGGTAAACAGTGGATGCCGCGGCCCGGGGCCGCGGCATCCACTCGGTCCTCGTGCGAAGCTCAGCTGCTCTTGCGCATCGCCCGGATGCCGACGGCCAGCCCGATCACCGCGAGCACGACGGCGGCGATCCAGCCCCAGAGCACGGTGATGTCGCCGAGGTCGCCGGCGAACAGCGCGCGCTCGGCCTGCACGACCCAGTTGACGGGGTTCACGGTCGAGACGGCGCGCATCCACGCGGGCCCCTCGTCGAGCGGCAGCAGCATGCCCGACAGGATCAGGAGCGGGAAGATCAGCGTCTGCTGCACGCCCCAGAAGAGCCACTCGCGGTCCTTCGTCTTGAGCGCGAGAGTGTACGACAGCGCCCCGAGCCCGATGCCGAACACCGCGAGCAGCGCCAGTCCGATGACGAGCCCCGGCACGTGGATCGTGAACCCGAACGGCCACGCGATCAGCACGATGACGAGCGCCTGCACCACGATCGGCGCGATCTCCTTCAGCGCGCGGCCGACGAGCAGCGAGGACCGCCCGAGCGGCGCGACGAGCGTCCGCTCGTGCGAGCCCGTCATCATCTCGTACTGCAGATTCGACCCGGTCGCCCCGGTGCCGAACAGCACGATCATGACGAGCACGCCCGGCACGAACCACTGCAGCGTCTCCCCCACCGGCGCCCCCGACGAGCCGACCAGCAGCGGCGCGAACAGCCCCAGGAACACCAGCGGCTGCACCAGGCTGAAGATCAGCGTGAACGGGTCGCGCACCACGGGCTTCAGCTCCCGCGTGAGCACGTTCCAGGTGTCGCGCGCCGCGTTCGGGCGCACGGCGGTGTCGGTCTGCACGGTCATCGTTCCACTCCTGTCGTGAGCACTTCTTCGCTGGTGGATGCCGCGTCCCCGGCATCCTCGTCGCCCTCGCCCTCCTCGGACGCGCCTTCACCCGCCTCACGCAACGTCCGTCCGGTGAGTGCGAGGAACACGTCGTCGAGCGTCGGCGGCACACCCGTCGCGGTGCGCACCGTGAGCCCTTCGGCGTCGAGCGCCCGCACCGCTGCGGGCAGCAGGGTGTCTCCGTCGGACGCGGTGACGGTGAGGGATGCCGCCTCCCGGCCGACCTCGCGCGCCGCAAGCCGCTGCACCACGGGGACGGCGGCTGCGGCATCCGCCTCGCTCTCGAAGCCGAACGTGAGGACGTCGCCGGCGAGGTCGGCCTTGAGCCGTGCGGCGGTGTCGTCGGCGATCACGCGGCCTCGGTCCATGACCATGACCCGCTCCGCGTAGCGGTCGGCCTCCTCGAGGTAGTGCGTCGTGAGGAAGACCGTGGTGCCGTGGCTGCGGCGCAGTTCCAGGATGTGCTGCCACAGATTGGCGCGGCTCTGCGGGTCGAGACCCGTCGACGGCTCGTCGAGGAACAGCAGCGGCGGCGCGTGCATGAGGCCGAGCGCGATGTCGAGCCGGCGCTTCTGCCCGCCCGACAGCTGCTGCACCGTGCGGGTCGCGAAGCCCGAGAGGTCGAGCGACTCGATGAGCTCGTCGGCCCGCTGCTTCGCCGCGGACTTCGACATGCCGTAGAACGCGCCCTGGCTGAGCAGTTCGTCGTGGGCGCGCTGCGAGAAGCTGCCGCTCGTGAGCTGCCCGACGTAGCCGATGCGGGCGCGCACGTCGGCGGGCCGGTCCAGGATGTCGAATCCGACGACCTTCGCCGTGCCCGACGTCGGCGGGATGAGGGTGGTGAGCATGCGCAGGCTGGTGGACTTGCCCGCGCCGTTGGGTCCCAGGAATGCGACGAGCTCGCCGCGCGCCACCTGGAACGTGAGGTCTGTGACCGCCTCGACGGTCTTGCCCTTGACGGTGAAGCGCTTGGTGAGGCCCTGCGCTTCGATGATCGGTTCGTTCGCCATGCCGCCACGCTAGGAACCAATGCGGACGGATCCTGTCCTGGATGCATGAGATTCTTTTCGCATGTCCGACACGACCACCCGCGCCCTCTCGCTGCTGAATCTGCTGCAGACCCATCGGCATTGGCCGGGCACGGAGCTCGCCGGCCGGCTCGGCGTGACCGAGCGCACGGTGCGGCGCGACGTCGAGCGGCTTCGCGAGCTCGGCTACCGCATCGAGTCCACGCCGGGCGCCGCGGGCGGGTACAGACTCGAAGCCGGCAGCGCCGTGCCTCCGCTGCTGCTCACCGACGACGAGGCGGTCGCCATGGCGATCGGACTGCGGGTGGCGGCATCCGATCGGCTCTTGAGCGGCGCCGAGACCACCGTGACCGCGCTCGCGAAGCTGGAGCAGGTGCTGCCTGCGCCGCTGCGGCGTCGCGTCAACGCGCTGGCCGAGACCGTGCAGCCGACCGGGATCCGCGCGGGCGCCGCCGTGTCGAGCGAGCTGCTCGGCGAGCTGGCCCTGGCCACCCGCGACCACGAGCGCGTGCGCTTCACCTATACGAGCGCGTCGGGCGAGGTCATGAAGCGCCGCGTCGAGCCGCACGCCCTCGCGCCGGCCGAGCGGCACTGGTACCTGCTGTGTTGGGACCTCGAGCGCGACGACTGGCGCACCTTCCGCGTCGACCGCCTGTCGGAGGTCGAGCACACCCGCGTGCTGTTCACCCCGCGCGAGCTCACTCCCGCGCAGGTGGACGAGTTCATCGCGGTGGCCCGGTCGTGGAGCCCGCAGGCGATCGAGGGCGCCGCCGTCATGGACCTCGGCCTCGACGACATGCGCGCCTTCTTCGGCCAGTGGGGCCAGGGCGCGACCGCCATCGGCGAAGGCCGTACGCGCTGGCCGGTCGGCGGCAGCGACTTCCGCGAGGTCATGTACGCCCTCGCCTGGATCCCGCCGGAGGTGCCGTACACGGTGGAGCTGCCCGAGGAGGCGCGGGCCACGATGCGTGAGGCGCTGGAGCGGATGCTGGCGGCCCTGGACGCTCCCGCCGAGGATCCTCGCTGACGGAGGCGTTTCGCCCGCGCGCGCCAGAGCGCGCTCCGCTCAACGACCGAACCCCCGGCCGCGCCCCGGTCGTTGAGCGAGCGAGGAACGAGCGAGACGAAACGCCCCGGCCGCACGGTCGGCGGCCGCCCACCGGCATCCCATCCGATCCGGCGAGGGCGCCGAACCACTCTCACAGCCGCAGATCGCGGGCTGTCGAAAGAGAGGTCCCTCATGCGCACGTCACCGAACCGCCTCGTCGCCACGATCTTCGGCGCGGTGTATCTGCTCGTCGGCCTGCTCGGCTTCGCCGTGACGGGCGGCGTCGGCTTCCTGGCCACCGAAGGCGGTCTGCTGCTCGGGGTGTTCGCGGTGAACCCGCTCCACAACATCGCGCATCTGCTCATCGGCGGTTCTCTGCTGGCGGCAGGACTGGTCAGCGCGCGTGCCGCGAAGACGGTGAACATCGTCGTCGGGGCGGCCTACCTGCTGCTCGGCATCGCCGGCTTCTTCCTGGTGGGCACGGCCGCCAACATCCTCGCCCTGAACGTTCCGGACCACTTCCTGCACCTGGCCAGCGCGATCGTGCTGCTCGGTGTCGGACTGGCCGCCGAGCGGTCGCCGCAGCCGGCGACCGCGTGACGACGGCCATGGGGGCATCCCTGCCGGGGCGCGCGGTTCACCGCGCCCCGGCCTGGGTGGCGGTCGGCGCGTGGGGAGCCGGCCTCGTGGGTGCGGCGGTCGGCGCCGCGGCGATCGTGGGGGTGCAGGCCGATACGGTCTCGCGTTCGCTCGGCGCCGCCGCCGTGGCTCACGGACTGCTCGCCCTCGCGTGGGGCGCGGTGTGCCTCGCGCGGGGGCGCACGGTCGCTCCGCGCTCCGCGCTCGTGGGGGTGTTCGCAGGGATCACCCTGATCGTGGCGCTGCTCGCGACCGGGCCCGGCGCCACAAGCGTCGTGGCGGTCGGGGTGTTCGTGGCCCTGAGCGTGACAGTCGGGGCCGGCATCGGGTGGGGCATACGGCATCCCTCACGCGGCGGCGGAGTGGCCGGACTGATCGCGGCCGCGGCCGTCGTCGCAGTGCTGGTGACGCCGGCACTCGGATCTGCTCAGGATGCCGCCACCGCCGAGCCCGACGGCACGTTCGCGCCTGTCGTCGAGCACCACGGCCACTGACACGCGGCGCCGTGCGCGGCATCCGCTCCTCTTCGATTTGGTTGATCACGGTCCACAGTTGACGCAAGTCAACTATTTGTTATATAGTTGACCGTTATCAACTTTTCAATCGGAGGAACCACCTTGTCGACACTCTCCGACACGCATTCGCCGGCGACCGCCGAGCGCACCCCGCGCGAGGTGTTCGTCGCGCTCTCGGGACTCATCGTCACGATGTTCGTCGCCGTGCTCTCGGGCACCGTGATCTCGACCTCGATGCCGCTCATCGTCGCCGACCTCGGCGGCGACCAGTCGGCGTACACGTGGGTCATCACGTCGAGCCTGCTGGCCACAGCCGTCACCACCCCCATCTGGGGCAAGCTCGCCGACCTCGTCAACCGCAAGGTGCTGCTGCAGATCTCGATCGTGCTGTTCGTCCTGGGCAGCGCCATCTCGGGCTTCGCACAGGATGCCGGCACGCTGATCGCCGTCCGGGTGATCCAGGGCGTCGGCACGGGCGGCCTGATGTCGCTCGTCATGATCGTCGTGGCCCTCATCATCTCGCCGCGTGAGCGCGGCAAGTACATGGGCGTCGTCGGCGGCATCATGGCCGTCGCCACGATCGGCGGACCGCTCCTCGGCGGTGTCATCACCGACGCGTGGGGCTGGCGCGCCAACTTCTTCCTGCCCGTGCCGCTCGCGATCATCGCGCTCGTGCTGCTGCAGTTCACGCTGCACCTGCCCAAGATGCCCAAGCGTCCCGTGAAGATCGACTACATCGGCGCCATGCTCATGGCGGTCGGCGTCGCGCTGACCCTCGTGTGGATCACGCTGGGCGGCAAGCCCGACGCCGGCGGCTTCGAGTGGGACTCGGTCACGAGCTTCGTCATGATCGGCGTCGCCGCCGCGGCGATCGTCGCGTTCATCATCGTCGAGTTCTTCGTGCCCGAGCCCATCGTGCCGATGACGCTCTTCAAGAACCGCACGTTCACCCTCTCGGTGATCGCCTCGCTCGCCATCGGTGTCGCGATGTTCGCGACGAGTGTGTTCCTGGCGCAGTACTTCCAGCTCGCGCGTGGCGCCACACCGACCGAGTCGGGCCTCATGACGATCCCGATGATCATCGGCCAGATGGGCGCCTCGATCACCGTCGGTGCGCTGATCAGCAAGTTCGGCCGCTGGAAGGGCTTCATGCTCGTCGGCTCGGTGCTGACCATCGCCGGCACGTACCTGCTCACGACGCTGCACTACGACACCCCGTTCGTGTGGGTCGCCGTGTTCATCTTCGTGCTCGGCGCGGGTCTCGGCATGGTCATGCAGAACCTGACGCTCATCGTGCAGAACGACACCCCCGCCTCGCAGCTGGGCGCCGCGTCGTCGAACGTGAACTTCTTCCGTTCGATCGCCGGCACCATCGGCGTGACGATCATGGGTTCACTGCTGGCCACGCAGGTCACGACGAACATCACCGACGGCTTCAAGGGCTTCGTGCCCACGTCGCCTGACGAGGTCACGGCGCTGCAGACGCTGGCCGGCGGCACCGTGCCGAAGGTCGACGAGCTGCCCGAGACGATCCGCGTGATCATCGAGGCCGCCTACGCCGACGGCATCGCGCACGTGTTCTGGATCGCCGTGCCGCTGGCGGTGATGGCGCTCATCGCGATCGCCTTCCTTCCGAACAAGAAGTTGTCGACCAAGTCGGCGTCGCAGGAGCTGCAGGAGGAGGCCGAGAACGTCGCCATCGAGCTCGCCGAGGCCGAGGTGGGAGCCGCCCTGCCGATGGTCGCGGAGCAGATCGAGGAGGCCGATCGCGTGCTGACGGGTTCCGTTCCGGTCACGCGTGCGCAGGCCCGCCAGGATCGCTCGTAGCATGTCGGTCATGAGCCCGGACTCCGCCGTCGACGACGCGATCCTCGACGTGGAACAGCAGCTGTCGGTCCTCTTCAACCGGTCGCGTGCCGTGTGGAAAGAGGCGGCGGAGCAGGTGCACCCCGAGCTGCAGCCCGCGGGCTACAAGCTCTTCGGCACGATCGTCCGCCTCGGCGAGACGAACGCGCACGCCCTGGCCCTGCTGTTCGACATGGACAAGAGCGCCGTGAGCCGACAGGTGCGCACGCTCGAGGAGTTCGGGCTCGTGGAGAGCCTCCCGGATGCGTCGGACGGGCGGGCTCGGGTGCTCGTGCCCACCGCGGCCGGGCTGGAGCGGGCGCTGGCGGTTCGCGAGAACAACAAGTCCCGTCTGCGGGGCGCATTGAAGACCCGGTCGGCGGAGGACCTGCGTCTGTTCGCCGAGGTGCTGGCCGAGATCTCGGCCGCGTAGGACATCGGATGCCGGAAGGGCCGCCCTGAGGGGCGGCCCTTCTTGCGTCTCCCCCGCGCCGACCCCCGGCCGTTGAGCGAGCGAGGAACGAGCGAGACGAAACGCGCTGAGGGGACGGCCGGCGTGAGGTCCGGCATCCACTCCCCCGGTGGTAGCTTCGCGGCATGCCACGTGAGAACGCGCTGCCGGGCGACGACCCGCACCTCGGGCTGACGCTGAGCGGCGGCGGGGCGTTCGGCGCCGCGCACGTGGGGGTGCTGCAGGTGCTCGAGGAGCGCGGCATCCACCCAGGCATCGTGACGGGCACGAGCTCCGGAGCGCTCGTCGGGTGCGCGTACGCGGCCGGACTCGACGGCGAGGCGATCGAAGAGCTCGCACTGAGGTTCCGGTGGACACGGATCGGCAACTGGAGCTGGAAGCCGCGGTGGGGACTGCTCGACACGCATGTCGTCACCGACTCGATCCACCGTCTGCTGGGTGAGGACCCGCGCATCGAGGACCTGCCGCGGCGGTTCGGCGCCGTCGCGACCGATCTGCGCACGCGTCAGGCCGTGACGATCGACAAGGGCCCGCTGAGCGCTGCGCTGCGGGCGAGCATCGCCGTGCCGGGCATCCTCCCGCCCGTCCGCCTCGGCGGCAGGGTGCTCGCCGACGGAGGAATGGTCGACAACGTCCCGCACGCTGCGGCGCGCGAGCTCGGCGCCGAGCGCGTCATCGTCGTGCACCTGCACGCCAAGTGGGAGAACGTGCGCATGATGCGCTCGACCACCAAGATCGGTGCGCTGCTGGCCGACCCGACGGTGGTGCTGGTCCAGCCCGAGATGGAGCGCATGGCGCAGTGGACGATGCGGGATGTTCCCCGGCTGATCGCCGAGGGGCGCCGGGCTGCGGCGGAGGCGCTCGACGCCGCCGGTCAGTGAGCATCGCGGTACCGCGCGAAGTCTTCGACGGACGTGTGTTCGCCTCGCTGCACGCGTCGCCTCGCCGTCACACCGGGACGCACAGCGAAACCATGGTTCACGCTCATGGCGCAGACGGGCCGGCCGGGTTAGCGTATGTTCATCGCGGCGATCCGGGCGGTCCCGGGCACCGGCTCATACCCGGGAGCGTTGCAGGTTCGACTCCTGCCGTCGCGTCGACATTCGCCCGCTGCGGCTGCTGTCCCGACGCATGCCGGCACCGCGAAGCCCAGCTCGGAAGCTCGGCCGGCCACGGCGCGAAGGGATCCCCCTGCCGCAGCTGCCGCCTCCCCTGCTAGCATCGCCCTCGTCGCGCTCCCCAGGCCGTGTGAGTGCGGACGGGGAGCAACCGTGGCTGTGCTGCTGAGTTCCACTGTCGATGGCTGATCAGTCCATCGGCGTCGAAGGTGCGGTCGCCGCGCTGGTCGGGCGGGCGATCGACGCGATGACGCGCGCCCTGACTGATCGGGCGCGACTCGATCAGCTCGTGAGCACGGCGGGGTTGACGGGGGATGCGGCGTCCACCGCCATCGACGCGCTCGAGCAGGCCGCCGCCAGCGTGACCGATCTGCAGCAGGTCGTGGACCGTGTGATCGCGCTGCTCGCGTCGGGGCGTCCGGATCCCGTGCGACTGCTGGGCCCGGCGAAGGACGCGTGGGAGGGTTTCACCGACCTGCTCTCGACGCTGGGCGACATCGAGCTGCCGGACGTCCCCGCAGGAGCGCCGCCGGTCCCCGGCATCCCGAAGGTCGAGAGTGTCGGTGACGTGCTCGAACTCGCCCTCGCGCAAGCGCTCGACGATGTGGTGCGCGACCTCAACGGCGCATCGTGGGCGTTCCTGCGCACGCTCGGCGTGATCGATCCGCTGCGATCCCCGATCGCGACGCTCGAAGGTCTCGTCTCGAAGGGTCTGGGGTGGCTGCGGGAGCAATACGCGCAGGTGCGGCGCTCGACGGACATCCTCGTCGCAGGGGTGCTCACCGGCCCCCGTGTCACGAGCGTCGTGTCGGTGCCGCTCGACGACGCGGTCGTCGTTCCTGCGGACGTCCTCGCCAAGGTCGACGGGACGCCGATCGTCTGGCAGCGCTTCGTCGTGCGGATCGCCGCCGACACGTTCGACGACCCGCACCCGATCACGATCGACCTGCTCGGAACCCGGACCGCCCCGCCGACGTTCTCGGCCGTCGTCCTGCGCACGCCGGGCATCGCCGGCGGCCGGCTCGCGCTCGGGAGATCGGCAGGCATCCGCGTGACGGGCGCCGACGAGGTCGGCCTCGTGATCACGTCGAAGAGCGTCGAGCCGCTGTCGGGCGCTCCGACCGTGACCCTCGACGCGAAGCTGCCCGCGGGCTTCACGTTCGGAACCCAGGGATCGATGCGGCTGATCGTCGCCGACCCCGTGTTCGAGGTCGGTGTCGACGGGGCCAGCAGGACCTACTCGCTGCGTGCCGGGTATCGCACGTTCGAGGCATCCGTGCCGTCGACGGCCTTCGGCTCGGTGCTGGCCATGGTGCTGCCGTTGTCGGGCATCACGCTGCGCGGGTCGTTCGTGTTCGTCCTCGATGAGGGAGGCGTGCACCTGGAGGGCGGCGTGGGCCTCACCGTCACCTACCCCGACGTCGTGCGTCTCGCCGGTGCGGCGGTGCGGGATCTCACGACCGGCATCGAGATCGGAGGGACGGATGCCTCGTCCCTCGGGCTCTCAGCCTCGGGCACGGTGAGCGCGAAGCTGGGGCCACTGGCCGCGACCGTCGCCGGTCTCGGGGTCACCGTGCGGGCGAGGATCACCACCGACGGGTCCGGCAACCTCGGAGTGCTGAACCTCGAGCCCCTGGAGCTCGCGCCCATCACCGGGATCGGGCTGGCGATCGACACACCCCTGATCCGCGGCGGAGGGTTCCTCGAGCTGAAGGACGGCGAGGCGCGCGGCGCTCTCGAACTCGCACTGCGGCTCGGATCCGTCGAGCTGACCGTGCAGGCTTTCGGCGTGTTCACGACGGTCGACGGTGCGCTGTCGTTCGTCGTGGTCATCACGGCCCAGTTCACCCCCGCCATCGAACTGTTCCTCGGGCTGACGCTCAACGGCGTCGGCGGGGTGTTCGGCGTCAACCGCGGCATCGACCAGGAGCAGCTCAAGGAGCTGGTGCGCTCGGGCCGGATCGACGACATCCTGTTCCCGCGTGATCTGATCGCCCGCGCACCCGAGGTGATCCAGGCCGTGAAGGCCGTGTTCCCGGCACAGCGCGACCAGTTCGTGATCGGACCGATCCTCAAGCTCGGGTGGGGGCGGCCCGTCTCGTTCGTGACGGTCACAGTGGGGCTCGTCTTCTCGCTGCCACGACCGGCGGTCTTCGCCATCGTCGGCACGTTGCGCGTCTCGCTGCCGACGCCCGACGCGGCGGTCATCGACATCAACGCACAGTTCGCGGGCGCCATCGACTTCACCAACGGCGACGTGTTCTTCATGGCCTCGCTCGTGCGTTCGCGCATCGGATTCTTCGAGGTGAGCGGCGACCTCGCGCTGCAGGCCGGGTCGAAGGACTTCGTGTTCACGGCGGGCGGCTACCACCCCTCGTACACCGGTCCGAAGATCCCCGGCGAGATCCGCCGGCTCGCGATCCAGCTGTCCCCGTCACCGATCCTGACGATCCGCGCCGAGGCGTACTTCGCCCTCACCGCGTCGACGGTGCAGTTCGGCGGCGGTCTGTACGTGCGGGCGAAGCTCGGCCCTATCGGCGCGCGCGGGTCTCTCACCGCAGACGTGCTCATCCAGACGTCGCCGCGCTTCAGCTTCATCGCACAGCTGCACGGCTCCTTCGCGCTCACCTATTCGGGCGAAGACATCCTCACCGCCGAGCTCGACGTCCTGCTGGAGGGCCCCGACCGCTGGCACGCCCGAGCTCGGGCATCCATCACGTTCCTCTGCTTCTCGGTGTCGGGGACCCTCGAGCTCGAATGGGGATCGAAGGAGGCCGCACTCACCGCCGGGCCTCCCGTCGACGTCGCCGAAGCGGTGCGCACCGCGCTGCGCGGGCCCAAGCCGGAGGAGCCGAAGCCGTGGCCCATCGGCGCCCCGACCGTGACGTCAGGCGTTCTCATGCGTGACGGCGCACCCCAACTGCACCCGCTCGGCTTCGTGAGGATCAGTCAGACGGTCGCCCCGGTCAACACGGAGCTCGCCCGCTTCGGCACGAATCCCATCGCCGGGCCGACGAACATCTCGTTCGCGGCCGGCGCGACCCTCGCCCAGCGCCCGGTCGAGGAGCTGTTCGCCCCCGCCCAGTACTTCTCGCTGTCCGACGACGAGCGGCTGTCGCGGCCCGCGTTCGTTCCCATGAGCGCCGGAGTGATCGTCGAGGACCCCGCCTGGCGGGTGAAGGACGCCCGGCAGGTGACGGTGACGTACGAGGAGGACCTCGGCGCCGAGACCCCGGAGCCGGGTCGGCCGAAGCGCCTGTTCGAACTCGATGAGGAGATGCTGGTGTGGGCCAACGCCGGGTCCGTCGGCGCCGTGCACGAGGCGGCCGCGGCGGCCGCGGCATCCGTCGGCATCCACGTGCGGGAATCGGCATACACAGTCGCCACCGCCGATGCGGGGCCCGTCGGCGGTGCGCCCCTCGCGGCGGCGGACGTCGTCGGCGTCCGCTCGCTGCTCGGCGGCGGGCAGACGGTCTTCGCCGACTATGAGGCGGTTCTCATGGGACGGGCGGCCCCGGCATGACCTCCGCCCAGTACACCTTCGCCTCTCACGCCGTGCGGGGCTTCGCCCCCGTGGACGGCGCCCTGGCATCGATCGAGGTCGTCGTCGCGGGGCAGCCGCTCCAGCAGAAGGTCGAGATGCTCACCGCGGCCGAGGTCACCGGCATCGCCGAACGGGAGTTCATCCGCGACTGGCCGCGCGACGGCTCTCGCGACGCATCGCCGAACTATCTGGCGATCTCGGAACTCGACTCCCCCGAGATCCCGTGGCTGTTCAGCCCTCCCGCGATGGGCGACAGGATCGACCCCTGGATCATGCTCGTCGTGATCGACCTCGACGAGCACGGGACGACGCATCCGCTCGATCGCAGCACCCGCCCGCCCCGGCTGACCGTGCCGGCCTCCGAACTGCCGGATCCGACCACGGCGTGGATGTGGGCGCACGTGCAGCTGCTCGGGGCCGACACGAGCCCGGGCGACCCGGCACGTTCGCTGGCGCGACTGATCTGCCCCCGACGGCTCCTCCCCGACCGTCGCTGGCTCGCGTGCGTCGTGCCGACGCTGAAGGCCGCGAGCGTGTCGGCCCTGGGTGACGCCGAGGGCGCGAGGGCGCTGCGAGGTAGCCGCGAGCCGGCCTGGCAGGCAGGCGTCGCCGCCTCGGTCACGCTGCCCGTCTACCACTCGTTCGAGTTCGCGACCGGCCCTGCAGGCGACTTCGAGAAGCTGGTGCAGGCGCTGCGCGGCATCAGCCTGCCTCCGGGCATGGGCAGCCGCAGACTGCGGCTCTCGTCGCCCTCGAACGGGGTCGGGATGCCGCAGCCCGGCGGCGACGACGTGATCGTGCACGGCGCGCTGCGGCCCGTGGGAGAGAAGACCGCGCCGCTCGCCCCGATCGTCGGAGAGGACTACATCACCCGCCTCGTGGGACGTCTGACCGACGCCGGGTTCGACACGACGCTGGTCACCGCCCCTGAGCCCGGCGCAGCGCCACCCGACGCGCCGGACCCGCGCGACCTCGCGGACGAGCTTGTGCCGCCCGACGACCCGCCGCGCGTGGGTCCACCCGTCTACGGCCAGCTCGCGGTCGGGCCCGAGGCCACAGCGTCGGCGCTCAGGACCCCTGCGGTGCCCCCGTGGCTGGCCGAGGCCAACCTCGATCCCCGCCTGCGGGTGGCGGCAGGGCTCGGCGCACGCGTTGCTCGCGACCGCCAGGAGCACCTCATGGAGGAGGCTTGGCGTCAGGTGGGCGATGTGCTCGCCGCGAACCGGCTGCGCCGGCGGGGCGAGTACGCCGTGGGCACGAGCCTCAGCCTCTATCGGCGATGGCTGACGAAGCTCGACCCCAGCACCCTCATCATGACGGCCGCACCGGTGCTGACGAAGATCGCGGCGTCGGAATCGCTGACCGTGCGCGGAGCCCTCGACACGAGCGCCCTGACCTTCTCGGGGGCGTCCGTCGAACTGCGCCGCCACACACGTCGGCAGGGACTGCTCGGCGCGAAGGGACTGGGCGTGCACGTCACGGTGCCGGCCGTCGCCGCCGTGTCGGCAAGGTCGACCCCGTTCACCACGCGGCTTCCCGCCGACGGCATCGACGTCTTCGCCGCACCGAGCGGAGTGTGGGACGCGGGGCGCCTCCGAGGCATCCTCGACGCCCTCGTTCCGCAGTACGGCGGCGTGCAGCTCGACTCGGCCGCAGTGACCGAGCGATTGGATGCCTTCACCGCCGGCTTCACCGCGTTCGAGCCGCCGACGGGCGAGGAGGTCGCGGTCCTCGCCACGCAGGCGGTGATGGACCTCGATCGCACGATGACGCGGATCGGATTGCTGCCGCTCGCGGACGTGGCGGCAGCGGTGCTCCCGGCCGCTCCGCCCGAGCCACCGCCGGTCGAACGGCCGCCCGACAGGCCGCCGCGCCGGAGGGGCCGCGAGGGTCCGGTCGTGATCGGGCCGTTCGAGCACCTCGACCGCGGCGTCGAGCGAGTCGAAGGCATCGAAGGCATCGAAGGCATCGAGATCCGGCGGCAACCCGGCCGAATCGGCAGGGCGGTCGAGGGTGTCGAGGGGATCGAGATCGCCGGAGGTCTTCTCGATCAGATCCGGCTCCAGCAGGAGCGGGTCTCGCGCGCGGCCGTCCTCGTCCAGGGTGGCGGGGGCAGGCTCGAATGGCGACGCGCCGGCGAAGACACGCCGATCGACGTGGCGGCAGCGGGCGTGCTCATCGAGGCGCAGGCGACCTGGGCGTCGCGGCTCAACGCCGTGGGCGCAGCATCCGACGCCCTCTCGTATCTCGCGGCCGATCCGGGGCTCGTCACGGTGACAGACGGTCGGATGACGATCGACACGGCTGCCGTCTCGAGGCAGAAGTACCTGGGCGAAGCGGCGACGACGATCGAGCGCGGTCTGTTCGACGCGGTGGTCGAGGGCACTCACCTGACCGAGCCCGTGGTCCCGATCGCGTTCGGCATCGACGACGCCCGCGCAGGGGTCGTGCGCGACGAGATCATCGCCGCCGGACGGCGCGCGGCCGACAGCATCCTGCGTCCGGACCTCGTCGGCGACGACGTCAGACCGTCGCTGGCGGGCGGCATCGCAGCCCTGCACGCGAGTGTGCTCACCGCGCTCGACCCGCTGCGCACCCTGCCGATCGCGATCAACTCGCGGATCGCCGCCCTCGACGCCGTGCAGGCGGCCGCCTTCTCCGACATCCAGGCGGCCCCCGATCTGTCGGAGCCGACCTACGACGGTCTCGCAAAGATCTCGGACGACTGGATCCTCCCCGGCATCGACCGCATGGAATCCAACCGCACCACCCTGGTCGGCGCGAACCGGGAGTTCATCAGCGCGTTCCTCGTCGGAATGAACCACGAGATCGCCCGCGAGCTGCTGTGGCGGGAGTACCCCACCGACCAGCGCGGCACCTACGCGCGCCAGTTCTGGTCGCACCCCCTGCGCCGCCGGCCCGACGGCAGCATCGACCGCGCGGCGCTGCACGATCTGAAGAAGACGCTCGGCGCAGCATCCCGGTTCGACTCGCTCGCCTCGCTCGCGGTCGTGACGCCTGTCAGCACCCCGGAGCAGGCCGCGCAGGTCGCGGGTGAGGATCCGCTCGTGCTCGTCGTCAAGGGCGACCTCGTGCGGCGCTACCCCTCCGTGATTATCCAGGCCGGCCACACCACGGCCTCCGGGACGACCCGGACCATGGCCGGGGGCGCGATCGATCCCGACTTCCGGGGCCTGCTCGCCCCCGACGTGCTGCTGGTCGGATTCACCGGGCTGACCGAGACGCAGGTGCGGGCAGACGCAGCGAGAGGCCAGGACGCCGCGTGGTGGTTCTTCTTCTCGGAGCACTTCGGCGAGCCGCGGTTCGGGCTTGACGATTTCCGGGATCCGGCCGCTCCGCCACGCCTGCTCTCGACCTGGAACGACGCCTCGTGGAGCGACGCGGCGGGGGCGGATGCCGCGGGCGTCGTGCACCTCGGCGCGTCGAGCTTCGCCGGCCGAGACCTGTTGAAGGGCCGCGACGGCGCCGACCCGACCAGATGGGGGTGGGCGAAGGACGCCGGGCAGCAGGCGTGGATCATGCTGCAGTTCCCCTTCCGCCGGGGCCTTCCCGCGATCCAGCTGCTTCCGGAGAAGACGCCGTGAGCGGGTTGGATGCGGCTCGGCGCGCCCTCGCCGGCGCGCAGGCGGAGCTCACCGAGACGCGCTTCGCGCTCGACGCGGCGGCGGAGGCGATCGACGCTGCGCGGCTCATCGGCGATGACGCCGCGGCGGCGCGGGCCACGCGTCGCCGCACCGAACTGGTCAGACGGCACGCCGAGGCGGTCGAGACCCTGCGCGGCCGGGCGGCGGAGGTGATCGCCGGCATCGGGGCGGTGCTGCCTCCGATCGGGGTCGGAGGCGGCGATCCCGAACTCGAGGGGGTCTCAGAGGACGTGCCGATCGCGCTGCTGCCTGTGCGGCTCGAGACGCGCATCCTGGGCGGTCGCCTCAAGGTGCGCATCTACCCCGACGACGTGCACATCGACGACCACGAGCCGCTCCTGGACAAGACCGAGCTCGAGGCCGGCCGAACGTACTGGTCGTCGATCGCCGAGGGCGGCGCGGCGGCGGAAGGCGCCTGGAACGCGCTCGGCTCGACCGTCGGCGCCTACCGGGCGAAATGGGTCCGCGCCGAGACGGAGCCCGGAGCGGATGGCGCGGCCGCTGATCCGGTGCTGCGCATCGCGGGATCCCGCCCCGCGCGAGCGATGGCATTGCCGGACTTCTTCTTCGTCCGCGTGCGCACCGATCGCGGCGAGCAGGTCGTGCGCACGGGCCCGATCGCCGACACGCTCCAGGTCGGTGTCGACATGGCCGGCGAGGTCGAACAGCCCGCTGCGCCCGAAGGCGAGCCCGCCCCCGCGACCCCGACGGGGCTGCTCGACCTCGACGGGCGCATGCCCGAGGAGCTCGCGTGGCTCACCGACTTCGACGCCGCCGTGGCCGCCGGGATGGCCGTCGACGTCGATCTCAGCGGCGCGACCCGCGTCCGCGACGTCACGGTCGTCGGGACCACCATCACCACCGACGCGAAGGCCGATGCCGATACCCTCGCCGAGCTCATCCGGATCCACACGGTCACCGGCGGTGCCGCGCTCGTCCCACCGGGAACGCCGACCAACAACCTGTCGGATGTGCCCAGCGGACTGGTCTTCGCACCGGATCCCGCGCAGACGGCCCCGGCCGCGGTGGACGTGGATCCGACGACGGATGCCGCGATCCTGGCTCGCGCGCTGGGCCTGGATCCCGCCGCCCTGAGCGCCCTCCCCGGGGCCGACGGGCGTCACATCACCGCGCAGGAGGCCATGCAGCGGGCGCTCTTCCCGACGACCTGGGGTCCGTACCTGCGCGAGCTCGCGGCACCCGCGGTGGCGCCGGGCCACGTGCCGATCGTGCGCGCCCACGCCGTCGGATTCGTGCGCCCGGGCGGCCCGCTCCCGGTGCTGCGGCTGGGCCATCAGCCCTACGGCATCCTCCCGGTGCAGCCGCCGGACGCCGAGCCGCAACCCGGCGACGACGCCGTCGTGCGGTGGCTCCGGGGCTTCCTGAGACGCTCCCGCCGACTGTGGTCGTCGGGTGCGGGAGACGTGCCGGAAGGGGTCGATGTGCTCGGGCACGGTGCCTACTCCGATCGCGTGCAGCTCAGGACAGGCATCGCGATGTACAGCCAGGACCCGGCGATCTTCGGCCTCGACGACGACGACCTCGAGCGCGGCGCCATGCGGGAGAAGGACATCGTCGCCGAGCTCGGCCTGGGCGAGGCCCGCCCGATGGTGCTGCGGCAGCTGTGGGGCAAGCGGACCTCGCTGCGGCTGCCGATGTCGGCCGAGGGCGACACGACATTCACCCCCAGGACTCCCGACCCGAAGCAGGCCACGAGCGTCCTGGGTCTGCTGCTGCGCAACGCCGCGCGCCAGCTGCTCGACGATGCCGCAGACGACCTGATCGACCCTCACGTCATCGGCGGAGGCCCCGAGCTGACGGTGGAGTTCGAGAACGCGTCGCCGAGGCGGACGGTCCTGCCGGGGCTCGACGGCATCGCCGTCAGCACGAACTCGCTGATCTCGACGACCCCGTCGACACCTTTCAGCGCGAAGCTCGAGACATCCATCGACGTCGCGGGGGCCAGCCTCACCGTCGGCGAAGCGCTCGATCTCGTCATCGAGAGCCCCTTCGACGCCGCGGCGGCGGCGGTTCTCGAGAACTTCGCTGTGCCGCGCGTGTTGCGAGACCTCCTGTCGGCGATCGACGAGATCGCGCCCCTCACGGTGGAGGAGCGGGCACGGCTGACCGGGCAGGCGCTGGATGCGGCATCCCACCGCTACGACGCCTGGGTGACGTCGCTGGCGACGCGACGACTCCACGAGCTGCGCACCGACGCGCCGACCGGCGTGCAGCTCGGCGCCTGGGGCTACGTGTCGGGATTCACCGCACGGAACCTGCAGCCGGTCGCCGGCCGAGAAGACGTGTTCGAGGATCTCGACAACCGCGGCTGGCTGCTCGCGCCGACCCCGCGGCACGCCACGACCGCGGGGGTGCTGCGCGCGGCCTGGGCCGATCACGGCGGGCGCGCCGACGGCCCGTTCTCGGTGGACCTGCGCTCCGCGCGTGTGCGCGACGCCCTGGCGCTCGCGGAGGGGATGCGCGGCGGACAGCAGCTCGGCGCATTGCTCGGCTACCTCGTCGAGCGGGCACTGCACGAGGCCCATCGCACGCACGGCATCGAAGCGGACTGGGTCGTGTATCCGCTGCGGCGGGCGTTCCCGCTGCGGGTCACCTCGGCGGAGTTCCCCGACGCGTCCGTCGCCGACGAGCGATTCGTCGTCGACGGGTGGGCTCTCGTGCAGCGGGAAGCCGCATCTCCGGGCGCCGCGCGCGCCGCCGTCGACGCCGACACCGCCGCCCGCGGCGAACCGCCGGTCGACTGGGCAGAGCTGCTGCCCGTGCTGACCGCTGTGCTCGAAAGCGCCGCGGGCTCGCTCGACGCCCTCGCCGACCTCGGGGTCGCCGAGTCGATGTATCAGCTGTCGGGCGCGAACTTCGAACGTGCCGCCGCAGCCGCCGACGTCATCGGCCGCGCCGCCACCCCGCCCGATCGCTACGACGTGCCCGCGACGCCGCGCGGCGGCATCGGGATCGAGCAACGCATGCTCGTGCTGTTCGGCGCAGACGCGAGCCCCGCCGGATACGCGAGCGACACGCCCCGCGCACTCGTCGCCCCGCGCGCCGAGGCTTTCGTGGCCGCGCGCCTCGGTCCGCTCGGCGGCATCGCCGTCTGGCTCGTGGATGCTGCGGGCTTCGCGCTCGGCAGCGTCGAGGTCGCCGCGCTCGGCCTGTCGGCGCTGGACCTCGCCGCCGACGCCGCACGGCAGGACTCGCCCGTGCCGTTCCCGCTGCTCACGGCGCGCGCGGTCGCCGCCGGCCCGGCCGGGGCGACGGGCATCCGACGCGACCCGGAACAGGATGCCGCTCTCCTCAGCCTTCTGCGGCGCAGCGCGGCCTGGCACCGGGCGCTCGTCCCCGGCCGACCGCTGACCGCGTCGTCGTTCCTCGCCCGGGGCGCGCAGGAGAAGGCGCCGGTCCCCGTCCTCGCGGCCAGCGTGGAGGCACTCGCCGCCATGGTGGGCGCCGGCCCTGATCGCTGGGCCGCTTATCTCGGGATCTTCGGCGACGACGCGCCGGGCCGCATCACGGCGCGGATCGCCGCCGCTCGAGAGACGGCGGACCCCGCCGATGCCCTGCGGGCGCTGTTCGACGAACCGGTCATCGTGGAGGGCATCGTCGAGGCGGTCGATCCGGTGTGGGTCGACGCCGCGGCGGACCAGAGTTCGCTCGGACTCGCCCCGGGTGCCCTCGCCGGCTGGCTGCAGGACAGCGGGCGGGTCCGTGCGCCGCTGGCCGAGCTCGACGAGGCGATGCTGCTCGACGACCTCGCCGGGCGCGGTTCGCTGACGCTCGCCGCCGCACAGGTCCCGGTGCAGCCGTACGAGAACAGCGCCGCGCGGTCGTGGGTGAACGGCGTGCACCCCGCGCCGCTCGGCCGCATGCCCGTCACGACCGTCGTCACCGCCGGGTCAGCGCCGCTCGCGGCGGCGAGCACCGGCATCGAGCTCGACACCTGGACGGAGGTCGTGCCCGACGACACCTCGGTCGGTGCGGTCGCGGCGAACCTGCCCGCGCCGGACGCACGCGCGCCGAACACGATCCTGCTCGCCGTGCCCGGCACCGGGGCATGGACGCAGAGCCGCCTGTTCGGCGTCGTCGATGAGACCATCGCGCTGGCTGATGCGCGGCTGGTCGACCTCGATGCGGTCAAGCGCGTCCCGGCGCTGCTTCCCGCGGTGTACATCAGCGAGTTCGACGAGGACGAGGGGCACTGGGGCACGGTGGTGGGCGGACTCGACCACGACCGCGTCGCGTGGACGACCGATGCGACGAGGTGGCGGCCATGAGCGTCGGAGCACACCGTGTCGAACCCGTCAGCCGTGCGGTCGATCCCGGGCAGACGCTTGCCGCACTGGTCGCCGATCCCCTGTGGATGCTCGCCTCGCAGCGGCGGCTGGGCGAGCTCGACGGCGAAGATGCCGGCAGCCCGGTGCGCGTCTCGTTCTCCGTCGCCGCGGTGCCGATCGACGGATGGTCTGCGGGCCTCGACACCGCCGAGCGCTACGATCCCCGCTCGCAGGTGCTCGAAGCACTCGTCACAGGAGAGCCGTCCGGCCCGGCGGTGAGCGTGCGCGACCGGATCGACGCCGGACGCCGGCTCGCGGCATCCCTCCCCGCCGACGTCGTCGACGCACTGCGCGCGCACTTCCCGCTCGATGCATCCGGCGTCGGCGACCCGCTCCTGCGTACGGCGGGCACCCGATTCCCGGATGGCGTCGAGGTCGCGCGCGAGGCGGCGAAGCGATCCGCGGATGCCGCGTCCCTGGGACTCTCCGCGGCCCAGTGGACGACATCCCGCCCGGCTCTCGCGTCCTTCGCCCGCTGGTGCACCACGACCTTCGGACTCGGCGCCCCCACCTGGCACGCCGAGCGCCTCGAGCGGCGGTTCGAGCTGCTCTCGGGCGACACGCCGGTGCTGCGGGCGCCCGCGCACACGAGGGAGGAGATCGATGTCGCGGACCTCGAGCTCACCGCCGAAGGCGTGCAGCTCGCGGATGCCGCGGTCGCCGAGGGCGAGGCATCCGTTCTTCGCATCCCGACCGTGATCCGCTTCCCAGGGATGCCGAACGATCGGTACTGGGAGTTCGAGGACGCCCGCATCTCGCTCGCCAGGATCGACGCGGCGACCCACGACCTGGCCCGACTCGCCCTGGTGGAGTTCTCGACCGTGTACGGCAACGACTGGTTCACGTTCCCGGCCTCGATCCGCCCGGGCACGATCGCGCGCGTGGTCGACCTCGTGTCCGTCGACACGTTCGGCCAGCAGCAGCTCATCGCGCCGGCCGCCCTGGACGCGTGGGCGCTCTACACGCCAAGTGGACCGGGCACCACACGCGCTCGACTTGTCGTGCCCGCCACCACCCCGGCGACGGTCACCGGCCCGGTGGTGGAGGACGTCGCCTTCGTCCGCGACGAGAACGCGAACCTCGTCTGGGGGCTCGAACGCGTCGTCACCGATGCCGCAGGCGATGTCCACGACCTCGTCGGCGAGTACGCCGCGGCCGTCCGCGACGCCGCGGCCCTGCCCGCCGACGCTGAGCTCGTGTATCGGCTCATGACCGACGTCCCCGAGCACTGGATCCCGTTCCTCCCCGTGCAGCTGCGTGACCGTCGCTCGGTCGCGCTGGTCGAAGCCGTGCTGCCGCGATCGATCGACGGCGAGGAGGAGGTCGTGGTGGAGCCGCGCTCGAGCGTGCTCCAGGAGCTTCGACACCACGCCCTGCACGAAGAGGAGGTGCCGCGCGCCGGCGTGGTCGTGCGGCGACGGTGGCAGCTCGGCCGCTCGGCTGACGGAGGTCGCCACACGTGGACGGCGCGGTCCGTGTCCACGGGGCGCGGCGAGGGCGCGAGCGGCCTCGAGTTCGACATCGCCGTGGAGGTGGAGCGCTGATGGCGGCGATCGTGTTCCTCATCGGCACCGACGGAGCCTCACCCAACGCCTTCTACGCGAAGGCGAAGGCCTACTTCCGCTCGGTCGGCGTGCCCGAGTCCGATGTCCTTCCTCCTCCTGCGGGCCGCACGGTCTGGAGCATCGAGGGGATCCTGCTCGCACTCACCAAGCTCGCCACCGCGGGCAAGGTGTACTCCGAGATCGGGATCGTTTCGCACGCGAGCACCTTCGGGCTGTCGGCGCCGTTGCGCGAAGCCGATGACCAGGGCACAATGGCCCTCGCCGCCGATCTCCAGAGCACCCTCACGCAGCGCAAGGCGGGCACCGCCGGAGCTCTGGCCGCCGCGAGCGCGGCGGCCGTGGGCGCGCACAGCGACATCGTGATCTACGGCTGCGAGGTCGGGCGCGACCCGAACTACCTGAGCCTGCTCGCCGCGGTGTTCGGCTCACCGCACAGCATCGCCGCACCGCTGCGGATGGCGATCTTCGGCGAAGAGGCCGGGAAGCCGACCCACCGCCTTGCGCGGTCGTGGAGCATCCCCTGGAAGGGCGACATCCGCAAGACCACGGAATGGGCCGCCGCCCGCAAGAAGTTCACCGAGGACGCGAGCCCGAAGTACGAGCCCGACGTCGTGCCGGGGCTGGGGCGGGGCGACTACATCGCGGCCGCGGCCGCAGCCGAAGCAGACATCAAGAAGCCGATCTTCTTCTGGAACGACGCCATCCCCCTGCACTTCCGCGGGCGGAAGTCCGCGGCCCGGCCGGAGCTCGCCACCGGCGACGACGTGAGCGTGTCGACGACGCTCATCGACGGAGACTTCCGGGACACCGACGCCGGCGGTGCGCGCATCTGCAACCTCGCGCTGCTGATCAAGGTGCTGCCCGACGCGGTGTCGCCCACCAACCCCGCTCAGTACGCACGACAGGTGTTCGCCGCCACGGCGACCCCCGCGACCGGCCCGCAGCCCGCCGGTGGCGGCGGCGGAGGCGGCGGTGGCGGAGGCGGCGGCGGCGGTGCGCAGACCGGGCTCATCGAACGGGCGGTGGATGCCGTCGTCGCGGCCGGGGTGCCCCGTCAGGCGATCGACGATCTGCTCGCGGCGGCCGCACCCGACCCACCCGCCGACGCCGACCCCGCTGACGCCGAAGCGCTGGCGCAGGCGGAGGCCGACGAGCCCTCGGACGACGGCCCTGCCGCGCTGCTCGAGCTTCCGGTGGCCCCGGCATGAACGTCGTCGTGCTCACCGTCGTCAACCGGCACAGCGAACTGCTCACGGGAGGCTGGAGCACGTCCGTCGACGACGCGATCACCCTGCTGCCGCGCGAAGGCGCGCCGGCATTCCAGATCGCCGACGGCACGACGACGGTCGAGGTGGCGGTCACTCCCGACAGCGATCGATACTTCGGCGGCACCGTCACGCTGACGGTCGACCCCGACGGCACGCCGGAGATCACCGACGACGACGGTCTCCTCTGGGCGACCATCCGCACCGAGGGCACGGCCGACGCGCGGATCTCGTCGCTGATCGTCGCGGTCTCGCGACTGCGTCTGGCCACCCGGGACATGACCGCGGCGCTGCACCGCATCGTCACGGCCAAGCACGGTGACCGCGAGCCGACTCCGCAGTGGCTGGTCCCGTGGCTGCCGCCCGAGGCCGACACGATGACGCTCGCCCCGCGAGAGAACGTGCACTTCATCGACGCGGAGACTCCGATCGCCGATGGCCTCGTGAAGTTCTCCGCGCCGAAGACCGCTTCCGTCGCCGGGGACACGTTCATCGTCGAGGTCGCGGGGGTCCGCGCACCACGCGCGATCGCCGTGAGCTGGCCCACCGCCGTGCCGCGCGACGAGCCTGCGCCCATGCTCCTCTACTACCGCCCCGGATGCGGCCAGAACGTGCAGCACGGGTACTACGTCGCGCCGGGTCTCGAGCCCTACCCCTGGGCGTTCGACTACGCCTTCTTCGGGATGCTTCAGCAGCTCTGGTATCTGCAGGACCCGTTGGTCGGCTACTCGGACGTCGGCGTGCCCTATCAGCTCGCCGAGAGCGGCAGGAACGTGGTGACGGTGCTGCCGTGCAACTCCGTCGGCCCCGAGTTCGGCTCGTTCACCGATCCCGCGAGCGTGCTGGAGGTCCTCGGCGAGATCCAGGCGTTCGCGGCGGCCGCCCAAGGCCTCCAGCCGGCCGAGAAGATCGGGCGGGTCGCCCTCGGCGCCTTCAGCTCCGGCAACGGGTTCGTCTCTCGTCTGTTCTCCGGCGGGCGCGGGCAGCGGCATCCCCTCCTCACCGACCACATCCGCGAGGTCTACATGTTCGACCCGCCGAACGACGTGGCCGAGGGACTCCTCAACGGGGTGCTGGCATGGGCCCGGCCGCTCGGGGCGGATGCGAAGGTGCGCTGGTACAGTCGCGGGCTGTCGCCCCATCACGCGCGACTCATCGGCAAGGCGACGCCCGGCGCGGGACCGTATGTCGTGGACTCCTCGGACGGGGCGCGATCGGCGGGCTCCATCGATCCGTCGCAATGGCAGCGATCGATCGCGAAGGCCTCGGGCATTCCCAGCCCCCGTGCGCTCGAGTGGGACGACGCCCATGCCCTCATCGCCGCGTTCCTGCTGACACACGCGATGAAGCGCAGCGGATTCTGATCCGCGGTCGGGCCGTGGTCGAACGGACTCCGCGCCCGCCTAGCCCGCCGCCTTCCAAAGGATCTGGCGCACGGGCCCGTCCTGCGCCGCCCTCGCAACGAACTCGTACGAGTCCCGCACGATCTGCTCCAGCACTCCCAGATCCACCTCGTCGAGCCGCCGGATGTACACGCAGTACCCCGTCAAGGTGTGCCGCCCCAGGCGCTCCAGCAGCGCGGCGTGGCGCGCCGTGCCGTCCATCAGGTAGACCGTGAACTTGCCCTTGCGCGGGTAGAACCCGATCGTGTGGCCGTCGCCCTCTCGGCCGGTGTCGTACATGTAGTGGTACGTGCCGAAGCCGATGGTGCCCACATTCCACAGCGCCGGCTCCTGCCCGGTCACCCGCCGCATCATCGCGATCAAGGCCCGGCTGTCAGCGAGCGTGGACTCATCCAGCGTCGCCAGATAGTCGTCGACCGAGCGATCAGGCTCTTCGGTCATCGCACGCCCTCCAGAATCGGACGCTCCCACAGTAGGCCGACGCGCCCGATCCCGGAAGGGCCTCACGGGTACTGCGGCTTGCCGCCCTTCCACCCCACCGGGTACCGCACGCACGGGCCGCTCGTCGCATCGGTGATACCGGCGGCGTAGTTGCCGGGCGTCGAGTAGACGCCGTACGGGTCGTAGAAGTAGAACCGGCCGTCGGTGTCGCGGCGCGTCCAGAAGATGTGCAGGTGCGTGTTGGGTCCGCCGCTGCCCCGCTTGCCACCGGGGCCGGTGTTGCCGGCCCATGCGATCTGCTGACCGCGCGAGACCTGCTGCCCCACCGAGACCGGGATCGTCTCGGCGTTCGTGCCCCAGTGCGCGGCATCCAGGTTGCGGGTCGCGGGGTCCTTCGTGTTGCCGGTGTCGAGCAGGTGCGTCTGGTAGTCGGCGAGGTCGGATGCCGTGATCCAGGTCGCCGTCATCGTGTCGTTCCAGGCGGCATCCGCGTCGTGATCGGCGCCGTCGCGCAGGTGCATGTAGATCGTGCGGTACGCGTCGGATCGGCCGTTCACGTCGTGGCTGATGATGACGGTGTTGCCCGACCACTGGTCCCACCCGACGTGGATGACCTCGCCGGCGGCGGATGCCTTCACCTCGAAGGTCGCGTCGCCCTGCGAGTAGTCCCCGGCGTGGTGCCAGCCGCCGTCGCCGTAGCGCCAGATGCCGTTGCGGGTGACGTCGCTGTCGGTGAACGGGAGCGTCAGGAAAGGCTCGACGGCCTCCAGGTGACTCAGCCGCGCGAAGCGCGTCGCACCCGTCGTGTCCTGCACCGGCCAGTGGTACACGTCGGCGTGCCCCGTGACCGCGTAGTTGTATTCCCCGGTCGGCATGACCACCTGGTTGAGAGCGTCGGCGGAGCAGGGATGCTTCGCCCCGGCCGTGTCGACGAGCCGCAGGCCCTGCTGCGACCACTCGTGCCAGCGGGCGGTGAAGCTCTCCCAGTCCTGCCCGGCCCACAGGCCGTGACCGCCCTGCCCGGGACGATACGCGCCGACCCACATGCGGGTGCGACCCTGCGGGAAGGTGTCGATGCTGACGAGACGCAGCCCCTGCCGCGTGAGTTCCTTCCACTTCGCCTCGAAGCTCTGCCAGGGCGACGCCCACAGCGCGTGGCCACCGCTGCCGGCGCGGAACACCCCGGCATACTGCGGCGCACCGCCGATCATCGCGGCCGAGATGCTCACCAGTCGCAGGCCCTGGTTCGACAGCTCCTTCCACTTCGCCTCGAAGCTGTCCCAGCCGGCGACCCACAGCGCATGGCCATCGGTCCCGGGCAGGAAGGCACCGGCGTACATCGCCGTGCCACCGACCTCGTAGACCGCGATGCTCACGAGCCGCAGCCCCTGGTTCGACAGCTCCTTCCACTTCGCCTCGAAGCTGCCCCAGTTCGAGACCCACAGCGCGTGACCACCCGTTCCCGCCCGGTACGTGCCGATGAACTGCGGCACGTCACGTTCGACCGACACCGAGATGCTGTGGAGGCGGAGCCCGTTCCTCGCGAGCTCTTTCCACTTCGCCTCGAAGCTCTCCCACCCCGCTGCCCACAGCGCGTGTCCGTCTGTTCCGGGAAGGAAGATCCCGGTGTATTCGCGAGTCATCTCGCACCCCCGTTCGTGAGGCGGCGTCCTTGCGGGCCCCACGTCCAGGGAGAGGGTGGCCCCGCGTCGGGTGATACCCCGCGAGCGGCGTCGGCACGGACGACAGCGCGGGACCGGCATCCGCCGGCGAGCGCGCTCGTCAGCCCGCGTCGGGCCTCACCAGCGGCAGGAACACCTCATCCACGATCTCGACGATCGCCTCGTCCGACAACGGCACGGCGTTCATCAGCAGGTCATGCCGATACAGGTCGACCGCGACCGTCCGTACGCGCCGCGTGAGCTTCGCGGGATCCGCCTCGCCCCGCTCGACCGCCCGAGCCAGGATCGTATCCAACGACCCCGCAGCGCGCTGCCCCAGCGCCCGTTCCCGCACATCGGCGAAGGTGCGACCCGAGTCGGCGTAGTACGCGCCCATGAACACGCTCATGAGCGGCGCGAGCTCCGCACGCGCCAGGTTCGAGTGCTGCAGCGACGCGATCATGTCGCCGCGCAGACTGCCCGTGTCAGGCGGCTCCACGCGGTCGCGGTTCAGACCGTGGGTGAGGGTCGCATCCAGGAGTGAATCGCGGTCGGGCCAGCGGCGGTAGATCACCGAGCGGCTCGTCTCGGCCTTCTCGGCGACCGCGTCGATCGTGAACGCGTTGTACCCGCCGTCGATCAGCTGCGCCCAGCCTGCGGCCAGGATCGCGTCCTCGAGCTCCTGTCCGCGACGTCGCTTCGCCGGCTGCTCAAGATCCATTTGTGTATCTTATCTGCTCGGCGTACACTCTGTCACGGAGATACACACCTGTATCTTATTTTGAGGAGCGCACATGTCCACCACCACCGCACCGGCCGTGCCGCGCAGCGCCGTCATCTCGGCGCTCGTGCTCGTCGCCGGCGGCCTCGCCGTCATCTTCGACAGCACGATCATGAGCATCGCGCTGGCCACTCTCGCCACCGATCTCGACGTCCCCGTCAGCACGATCCAGTGGGTGACCACGGCGTATCTGCTCGCGCTCGGCGTCGCCATCCCGATCGTCGGCTGGGCACAGGCGCGCCTCGGCGGCAAGCGACTCTGGATGATCGCGCTCACGATCTTCCTCGTCGCGTCCATCGCGTGCAGCCTCGCGTGGGATGCCCCGAGCCTCATCGCCTTCCGCGTCGTCCAGGGCTTCGGCGGCGGCCTCATGATGCCGCTCATGGCGACCCTCGCCATCCAGCAGGTCCCCGCCGGCGCGAGCCTCGGCCGCCTCATGGCGATGGTGAGCCTCCCCGCCGCCCTCGGCCCGATCATCGGCCCGGTGCTCGGCGGCCTCATCCTCAACTGGCTCGACTGGCACTGGATCTTCTGGATCAACGTCCCCCTCTGCCTCATCGGTCTCGCCCTCGCGTGGCGCTTCCTCCCCTCCGACCCGCCCCGCGGCCGCCCAGTCCTCGACGGGGTCGGGCTCGCGCTCGTCTCCCCCGCACTCGTCGGCATCCTCTACGGCCTGTCGAACGTCAGCCACGACGGCGGCTTCACGCGCGCGGATGTGTGGATGCCGCTCGTCGCGGGTCTCGTGCTCATGACCGCGTTCGTGTTCAGCCAGGTGCGGCGCCCTTCCGGCGCCCTCATCGACGTCGGACTGCTGCGGCGACGGCCGGTCGCGGCATCCTCCGCTGTCTTGTTCCTCTCGGGCGCCTCGCTGTACGGGTCGATGCTGCTCCTGCCCCTCTACTTCCAGATCGTGCGCGGCACCGACGTGCTCACCGCCGCCCTGCTGCTGATCCCGCAGGGGGTCGGCGCACTGCTCAGCCGCACGCTGGCCGGCCGCCTCACCGACTCGCTCGGTGCGCGCACCGTCGCGATCGCCGGGTTCGTCGTCATGGGCCTCGCCACGATCCCCTTCGCCTTGTCGGACGGCACGACCAACGAGCTCTGGCTGACGATCACGCTGCTCGTCCGCGGCTTCGGCATGGGCGCCGTGATGATCCCGGTGATGTCGGTCGGATTCGTCGGCCTCGCACACGACGAAGTGCCGCACGCGAGCATCATCACGCGGCTGGCGCAGCAGATCGGCGGCGCGTTCGGCACCGCGATCCTCGCGGTCATCCTCGAAGCCACAACGAGCGGCGCGACCGGCATCGCCGATCTCGCCACCGGCTTCGACATCGCGTTCTGGTGGGCCGTCGGGTTCACCGTCGTCGCGATCGGCGTGTGCTTCGCGCTGCCGGCGCCGGCCAAGAAGGCGGGGGTGGCGGCATCCACAAGTGCTTAGTAGTACTCACTAAATGCTGCTGCTGCGCCTCGCCGACTCCTGAAAGCCGAATCCATGCACCCCATCGAAGCCCTGCTCGCGCCGATCGGCCGCGCGTTCCGCAACCGCCGCGCCGACGAGACGGCGAGCCTGTCGCTCACCCCCGAACTCGCGACGGACACACGTATCGAGGTCACCTCGCCGAGCTTCACGGACGGCGGTGAGATCCCCGCGGCGCACTGCGGCTGGCTCATCGGCGCGAACACCTCCCCCGCTCGCCTGGGGCGCCCTGCCCGAAGGCACCTCCGAACTGCTGCTCGTGTTCGAAGACCTCGACAGCCCGGGCACCGTGCCTCACCTCCACACCGTCGCCGCCCTGGCCGCGCGCGACGACGGCATCCCCGAAGGCGCCCTCGCCACGGGAGCATCGGGTGTCCGCTTCGTCTCGGTGCACGGCGGCAGGCCGGGCGCGTACCGAGGCCCGCGCCCGCTCCCCGGCCACGGCCCGCATCGCTACCGGTTCCACCTCTACGCGCTGGACGCTCCCCTCGACGACACCGGCCTCCGCAGCATCGAGAACCTCCTGAAGGCCGCCGACGGGCATGTGCGGGCATCGGGCGTTCTGCTCGGCACCCGCACGGCGTGACGGCATCCCCCTCCCTGAGGTAGCGCCCGAGCGACAGCCGACCCCGTAGACGCCGCCACCCCACGGGGATACTGTCGCGGTGTCGTCGACGTCCCACGGGAAGAGGCGGTGCCGCCATGTCGAGGAGCAACGCCGTGCGCTCGCTGCCGACGCCGCGCCGCGTGCAGGGCACCTACTACACGCTGATGCTCGGCAACACGGTCGCGGCGTCGTTCATCTGGGGCATCAACACGCTGTTCCTGCTCGACGCGGGCCTGTCGAACTTCGAGGCGTTCTCGGCGAACGCGTTCTTCACGGCCGGGATGCTGATCTTCGAGATCCCGACGGGCGTGGTCGCCGACACCGTCGGGCGCCGCGCGTCGTACCTGCTCGGCACGATCACGCTCGCGACGACGACGATCCTGTATTGGATGCTGTGGGTCTGGCACTCCCCGTTCTGGGCGTGGGCGGTGGTCTCGGTGCTGCTGGGGCTGGGGTTCACATTCTTCTCGGGCGCCGTGGACGCGTGGCTCGTCGACGCCCTCACGGCGACCGGGTACGAGGGGAGCCTGGAGACGGTGTTCGGCCGCGCGCAGATCGTCGGCGGCATCGCGATGCTCTCGGGCTCGGTGCTCGGGGGGATCGTTGCTCAAGCGACCAACCTGGGCGTGCCGTTCCTCATCCGGGGCGGCATCCTGCTCCTGATGCTCGTCGTCGCCGCCCTGCTGATGCACGACCTGGGCTTCCAGCCCGACCACAGCGAGCGGCCGCTCCGGGCCACCCGCACGGTCCTGCGCGCCTCCGTCACGTACGGGCTCGGCGATCCGCCGGTGCGGTGGCTCATGCTCACGAGCCCCTTCACCGCGGGCGTCGGCATCTACGTGTTCTACGCGCTGCAGCCGTACCTGCTGGAGCTGTGGGGCGACGAGGAGGCCTACACGATCGCCGGGCTCGCCGCCGCCCTGCTCTCGGGCGCGGCCATCGTCGGAGGCGCGCTCGCACCGAGGGTGCGCGCGCTGGTCCGCCGGCGCACGTCCGTGATCCTGCTCGCCACGGGAGCGAGCGCGGTCGTGCTCATCGGGCTCGGGTTCGTGCAGAACTTCTGGCTCGCCGTCGTGCTGGTCGCACTCTGGGGCATCGCGTCGGCGCTCGACGACCCGGTGCACCGCGCGTACCTCAACGACATGATCCCGTCGAAGCAGCGCGCGACCGTGCTCTCGTTCGACTCGCTGATGGGCTCCGCCGGCGGAGTCGTCTTCCAGCCCGCGCTCGGCCGCGCCGCGGATGTCGGCGGTTACGGCACGTCGATGATCTGGAGCGGCGTGATCACGGCCGTCGCCGTGCCGTTCGTGCTGCTGAGCCGAGCGCAGCGGTCGCCCGCCGACACCGCCCGGCAGGTCACCGGGGACGCCGACATCACTGCCGAGCCGGAGACCTGACGGCGGTCGCTCGAGACGGGCACGCGAGGGGCGTGACGGCATCCACTCCGCGGGAGTATGTTCGCGCCATGAAGCGAATGTGGCCGTGGCTCGCCCTGGGCATCGTCCTGGCGCTGGTCGGCGCGATCTGGACTCTGCAGGGCCTGAACGTGCTGGGTGGATCGGCGATGAGCGGGTCACCGCTGTGGGCGACGATCGGGCCGATCGTGCTCATCGCCGGCGTCGTGCTGATCGTCGTCGCGATCGTCGTCTCGCGGCGGCGCAAGGCCGGCTAGCCCACACGCGCCCCGACGTCAGCGGTTGTCGCCGGTGACGTCGATGAGCACCTTGCCCACGGCGCCCTGCTCGACGGCGTCGTGCGCGGCGGCGGTCTCTTCCAGCGAAAACCAGGTCAGCGGCAGCCCGGCCGCCTCGCCCACGGGGAGCGCACCGTCGCGCAATGCTGCCGTGATGTCTTCGGCGGCCGCCGACAGCGCAGCCTGGCCCACCGTGTACAGGAGCAGGCCCTGCAGGCGCGCGTTCTTCGCGAAGGTCGGACGCACCGGGATGGTCGCCTGGTCGCCGCCGTTGTCGGCGTAGTACGCGATCGAGCCGTGGTTGGCGACCACCTGTCCGTCGAGGGCGGCGTTCTGCGTGAGCGACACCTCGACGACGTGGTCGACCCCATGCGGCGCAAGCGCCGCGATCCGGTCGGCGACGTCAGCCTGCCGGTAGTTCACGACGTGGTGCGCACCGGCGGCCCTCGCGAGCGCGGCCTTCTCGTCGCCCGAGATCGTGGCGATCACGGTCGCTCCGGCCCAGACCGCGAGCTGGATCGCCGCGTGGCCGACGGCTCCCGCACCCCCGGCCACCAGCACGACGCGCCCCTCGAGCGCTCCCGGCGAGAGCCGCGCGGGTCCGGACTCATGGACGGTGAGCGCGCGGTGCGCCGTCATCGCGGGAACCCCGAGGCTCGCCGCGATCTCGAAGCCGACGCCCTCCGGCAGCTTCACCGCCCGCTCGGCGGGGACGACGGTGTACTCCTGCGCCGTGCCGGTCGGCCGCTGATGCTGAGCGAGATACAGCCACACGCGATCGCCGACAGCGAGCTGCGTCACGCCGTCGCCGACCGCGTCGATGACGCCGGCGCCGTCCTGGTTGGGCACGATCTCGTCGAACGCGGGCTTCGCCCCGCCGCCGGCGCGGGCCTTCCAGTCCGTCGGATTCACGCCCGACACCGTGACTCGGACGCGCACCTCCCCCGGGCCGGGGACCGCAGGCTCGCGGTCGGCGAGGGAGAGGACGGAAGACGTGCCGGTGCGGGAGTACACGATCGATCGCATGAGAAGAGGCAACGTCCGAACTGCAGCGAGCCTTCCCACCCAGGCCAGACGGTGACGGATGCGTTCGCGGCATCCGTCACCGTCCGCGCGCCCAGCGCACCACCACGCCCGCACACGCGCCTGAGCACTCAGCCCTTCACGGCCTCCAGCGCCTCCTCGGCCTCCTCGGCCGGCGCCGCGTGCTCGTCGACCGTGCGCGCGTTCGTCAGGGTGAGCGCGCCGACGCCCGAGATCAGCCCGACGGCGACGGCCAGCACGATGAACACGACCTGCTCGCCGTGGAAGAAGGATGCCGTGAGCTCCGGGCTCCACGTGCCGCCCGGCAGCACGGTCGTGACGAGCACGGCGATGAGCGTGCCGACCACCGCGGTGCCGATGCTCGTGCCGACCTCCTGCGCGGTGTCGTTCATGGCCGCGCCCATCGAGGTGCGGTTGTCGGGCATCGCGCCGACCAGCGCGACGGCGCAGATCGTCATGACGGTGCGCAGGCCCACGGTCATCACGACCATCGCGATGGCGATCGCGACATAGGTCTGCTCGACGCCCCATGCCATCAGTCCCAGGCCGGCCGCCAGCAGGCCCGCGCCGACGAGGCACGCGATGCGGTGTCCGAAGCGCCGCACCAGCCACTCGGTGATCGGGGTCGCGCCGATCATCGTGACGATGATCGGCAGGTTCGCGAGGCCCGCCTGCAGCGGCGACCAGCCCCACGCGTACTGGAAGTGCAGGATCAGCGCGAACATCACGCCCGCCATCGCGACCGACGTGCCGATCTGCGCGATCGCCGCGCCCCGCACGGTGCCGCGGCGGAACAGCGACAGGTCGAGCATGGGCGATGCCGCACGCCGTTCGCGGACGACGAAGAGGACGAGGGATGCCGCGGCCCCGAGCGCGACGGCGACCGTGATCGGCGACATCCACCCGTTCTCGATGCCGCTCGTGAGCGAGTAGCAGGCGAGACCGATGGTGAGGATGCTGAGGGCAGCGCCCGGCAGGTCGAGGCGGTCCTTCGTGAGGCCGTCGGCGGTGTCGGCCGGCACGCCGAAGTGGACGCCGAGGGCGGCGATGAGGGCGATCGGGGCGTTCACGAGCAGGAGCCACTGCCACGGCAGGTGCGCGAGCATCGTGCCGCCGAGGAGCGGGCCGAGGACGAAGCCCGACATGCCGACGACCATCATCAGGGTGATGGCGCGCATGCGCAGCTTCTCGTCGTCGAACAGCCGGAAGACGAGCGAGTTGGTGATGGGGGCCATCGCGGCGGCGGCGATGCCGAGCGCGGCCCGCAGCGCGATGAGCTCGCCCGTGGAGCTCACGCGCAGCACGGCGAGGCTGACGAGCCCGAACAGCGCGAGGCCGATCTGCAGCACGCGGCGTCGCCCGAAGCGGTCGGCGATCGAGCCTGCCGTCAGGAGCAGCCCGCCGAAGGTGAGCGAATAGGCGCCGGTGATCCACTGCAGCGATGTCGTGTCGCCGCCGAGCTCGCGGCCGATCGTCGGCAGCGCGATCGACAGCAGCGTGTTGTCGACCATCTCGACGAAGAATGCGAGGCACAGCGCGGCCAGGGGGATCCACGCGGCCTTCATGGACGTGTAGGTGCGGGAGGTGGTGGTGATGGGTGCGGTGCTCATGGCGACTCCTCGGATCGAGCAGGGAATCGAACAGTGTTCGTTGTTCGAACACCGTTCGATAGAATAGAACAATGTTCGATAACACGCAACCGCCTCCCCTGCCCGCGGTGCGTCCTGTGGTGGGATGGAGCCATGGCAACAGCCCCGCAGCCAGGTGAAGCGCCCGCGCGGCCGCCCCGAGGCCCGCGCACGCGCACCCGCGCCTCGCACTCCCTCGAGTCCGTGCTGGCCGGCGCCGTGGAGATCCTCGACGAGTCCGGCGCGCAGGGGCTCACGATCCGCGCCCTCGCCACGCGACTGGGCGGCGGCGTCGCGAGCGTGTACTGGTACGTGTCAGGGCGCGACGAGCTGCTCGACCTTGCCGCGGACTCGGTCCTCGGCGGCGTGCTGGACGCGACTGCCGACATCGGCGACGGCGACCCCATCGACAACCTCCGCACCATCGCGGTCACGATGTTCGACGCGATCGTCGACCGCCCGTGGCTCGGCGCCTACGTGCTGCGCGACACCGCGATCCAGACCCACTCCCTGCAGCTGTACGAGCGGATCGGCGAACAGGTGATGCGTCTCGACCTGACGCCGCGGCAGTCGTTCCACGCGACGTCCGCCGTCGTCGGCTACGTGATCGGCACGGCCGCCGACATGGGACAGGAGCCGCCCCAGGCCGTCGTCTCGGGCGAGCTGAGCAAGGAGCAGTACATGGCCGGTGCCACCGCGCAGTGGCGGGCGCTCGACCGGACCCAGTTCCCCTACATCCACCACATCATCGACGAGTTCGACGGCCACGACGACCGCGACCAGTTCGTCGGCGGCCTCGATCTGCTGCTGGCCGGCCTGCGGCTGCAAGCCGGCCGCTGACGCCGTGCGGGCCGGTGGTGGCGGACCGTAGCAATTCGCGGCATCCCGCGGGATAATCAGCCAGGACGCCCCGCGACACTCACCGCGGACCGTCACCCGACACCGATGATCGCGTGTGGTGAGCAGGAGGCAGTCACACACGCCGTCCGCACGAACCGCACTCGACGACGATGGCGCCGTCATCAACGAGCCCGAGCCGCCGAAGGCACCCTCAGGGGGTGACTTTGATGGACGAACCGGGAGTCGATCCCGACCTCGACGCTGAGTTGCGCGAATTGCGCCGACGCGCCTACGGCCCGCATCCCGACATCCAGAACGACGCTCGTGCGCTGGCCCGACTGATCGAGCTGGAGACCGCTCACCGGCAGACCGACATGGTCGTCGCGCCCCACGAGGCGCCGACGCAGGATTCGGCGATGGACGACGTGTCACCCTCCGACGCGATGCCCTCAGCCCCGGACGTCAGCGCGACGCCGACGAGCAGACAGGCCGCCCCGGAGGCCCGGGCGCTCAGGGGATCGACCCGGCGATCGGGGCTCATCGCGCTCGCGGCCGGTGCGTTCGTCGCTTCGGCAGGCGTCCTCGTGGCGGTCGTCGGGCCGCCCGGGCCACCCGCTGACACCGTGCTGCAGCCGAACGGCGCCGAACCCGACGACCGACTCCTCACCCTCCTCAGAGGCGAGGGCGGAACGTCGACCATCGACACACGGACCGCGTCCGAGATGGAGATCGATCTGTCGACCCTGCGAGGGTTCGGAACGTACCAGGAGGTCGAAGTGTGGTCGGGAGTGAACGCCTACGGATCCCCGTGCCTCATCGGCATCCACCGCCCGACCGACGACGTCGTGGCGCGGCGGTGCGTGCCGGCTGAGGCCGACCTGTTCATGGACGTGCCCTGGGACATCCAGCACGGCGAATCGATGCGACGCGCTCTTCCCGAAGGACAGGTGCTGCGCTTCTCTCTGCGCGCCGACGTGGTGGAGGTCCATGTGCTGGAGTCAGAGGGAGCCGGCTGATGACCGAGACCATGCCGGCGTCCGGGGACGACACCCATCCCTCGCGGCGACGTGCGACGCTCCCCCGGTGGGTCATGGTCGGGATCGCCGTGGGGCTCGGGCTCGTCGTCGCATACGGCGCCGCCTGGTTGCTCGGGCCGCGACCCGACGCGACGCTCACCCGGTTCCGCGGGGACGCCGTGACGACGATCAACGGCTTGTCGAATGCAGCGGTCGACGTCGACGTGACCACGCTCGAGCCGTACGAAGCCTTCATGGGGCTCGAGCCGTGGTACGCCACGGACTACCTCGGCAATCCGTGCCTCCTCATCATCGAGCCCGGTACGAGGTACCCGCTCGCAGGTGCATGCACGCCGCCCGAAGCGGACCTCATCGTCGACGTGGGTGTCTGGCCTGCAGAGGCCGACCAGTTCGCCGAGGGACTGCCCGATGGGACGGTCATCAGATTCCAGCTTCATCGGGATGCCATCGACGTCTATGTCCATCGTCCGGCGGAGCAGCCCGACCGATAGGCGCCGCGGCCGCCCCGCCGGCCACGCCACGTTCGGAGATCTCGCCTGGAGCGGATGCCTGCGGCCGAGGCATCCGAGATACGCGACATCTCCGACTCGGAGTCGCGGGAGCCCCGAACTGCACGGAGGGCCCGGCCGAAGCCGGACCCTCCGCCCGCCGCAACGAGGATCACCCCGCGGCGTTGATCGCCTCGTAGAGGTTCTTGAACGAGGTGAGCGTGGCCGCCGACGGGTTCGCCGACGTCCGCACGGCCTCGCCGGCCTGGATGACCGCGCCGATCGTCGAATCCGCGGTGCCGTCGCCGTTCGTGTCGACGGGATCGCCCAGGGCGATGGATCCGTCGGCCACGTTCAGCCACAGCGACAGCAGATGCGCGTCGAACTGGTCGGCCGGGTTCTTCGTGTTCTTCGGCCACAGCGCCGACACCGCCTGCGGCATCGTCGTGAGCGGCACCTTCTCGTCGAACACCGCGCTCAGCACCCGCACGACCGACAGCAGGCACAGCTTCTCGTCGGTCGTGTGACGGTTCGCCCGCTTGTCGCGGTAATCCGTCTGCCAGACGCCGAGGGTTCCGGCATCCGCACTGGTCCCGAGGATCACGACCTGGACCGCATCGGCCGCCTGGCCGCCGTCGTCATCCGACACCACCAGCCCGGTCGTCGCCGCACAGGCGATCGCGTAGGTGTGGGGTGCGGCATCCACGACGTCCCTCGGCTGGATGCTGGGGCTCGGGTCGCCGTCCGCGGCAGGCGGGTTCACCAGGCTGGTGTGACTCGTGGTCGCGCCGTCGCCGTAGTCCCAGCCGAACACGAGGTCGTCGCTGCCCGGGTCGGTGCCCCGGCCCTGGAACGCCACGGGGACGCCCTCGGTGCCGAACACGATGTCCTGCCCGTTCCACGAAGTCGTGGGCGGGCCGGTGATGTCGGCCGTCGGGGCGACGTTCGCCACGACCGCCGCACCGGCGTCGGAGCCCGCGCCGCCGTCCTTGTCGGTGACGGTGAGGGTCGCGGTGAACGCACCGTCGTCCCCATACACATGCGACGCGTCGACCGACGTGCCGTTAATGGTGGCCGCGGTGACGGTGCCGTCGCCCCAATCCACGCTCGCGGTGTGCGTATCGACGACGCCCGGGTCGGAGAAGTGCGCGGTGAGGGTCACCGGGCTGTTCTCGTCGGCCGGCGTGACGGCATCCACCACCACACTCGGAGCGACGTTGTCGACGTGCAGCGCGAATGTCGACTGCCCCGTCTCGCCCTTGTCATCGGTCGCGGTGATCGTGACGGTCGTGTCGGCCGGTCCGTCCGGTGGCGTGTACGACCACGTCCACGACGTGCCCGACGGGGCCACGGAGCCGATGCTCGCCGTCACGGAGGTGACCGTGCCGTCGGCATCCGTCGCCGAGCCCTCGTTGGTCGCAAGCGCACCTTCGCCGACCGTCACCGACGCGTCGTCGACGGTCACCGCGGGTGCGACGTTCGCCGACTGCAGGGCCGCCAGCAGGTCGAGACGCGGCGTGGTGTTCGTCGTCGTCCCGGCCGCGTTGGTCGTGTAGGTGATCGGCACACCGGTCGAGGTGATGTCGTTCATCAGGTTCGCGACCGACCGCGCCGGATACGCCGAGCGCAGCACGGCGAGCGCACCGGTGACGAACGGGGTCGACATCGAGGTGCCGCTCTTGGTGCCGTACACGTCGTCGTCGATCGACGAGACGATCGACGAGCCCGGTGCCATGATGTCCAGCAGCGGCCCACGGTTGCCCGAGTTCGTCGTGGTGTCGTCGTTGTTGGTGCGCCCGACGGTGAACGCCGTCGAGATGCATCCCGGCGCGCCCACGGCGTTCAGGAACGAGCTGTTGCCCGACGCGATCACGGTGGCGATGCCCGCCCCGAGGTTGCTGTCGATCGCGGCCTTGCGGGTGTCGCCGTCGCACGCCGAGGCGTTGTTGCCGCCGCCCAGGCTCATGTTGCTGGCCACGACGTTCCAGCCGGGGTTCGCCGCAGCCTGGCCGCGCACCCAGTCGAGCGCCTCGATCTGGTCGGACGCGTACGACAGCACGCACGGTGCCGGGTTCGGCGAGCAGCCGCTCGCCGTGTTCACGCGTGTGAACACCTGCACGGCGATGATCTGCGCACCCGGTGCCACGCCGTTGCCCGGAGGCGAGCCCGCGGTGTCATCGGCCGCACGGCCCGCCGCGATGCCCGCGACGTGCGTGCCGTGGTCGCAGATGTTGCTGCCCGCGTCGACGCAGCTCGCGTTGTTGGTGCTGTCGATGTCGGCCGACGTGTCCTCGGTCGTGCCGTCAGGGCACAGGCTCGCCTCGTCGCCGTCACCGTCGTCATCGGTCGGATCCGAGAAGCAGTGCTGCGCGACGATGCGGGACCCGAAGAACGGGTGATCGGCGTCGATGCCGGTGTCGAGGATCGCGACGGTCGCACCGGAGCCGGTGAACCCGAGCGTCTGCACATCGTCGCCGTTCACGACCGGCAGGGCGCTGGCCAGTGCCGGCGGATCGGCGAAGTCCTCCACCACTCCGACGACGTGCGGGTTGTGCTTCAGCCCCTTCAGCGCGGGCCGCGGCACCTCCATGATCACGTACGGCATCGTGGACGTCTTCTTGACCTTGGTCGCTCCCCCGGCCACGGCCTTGACGACGTCGTTCGCGGACGCCTTGTGGTCGAGCTGCACGATGACCCGCACCTTCTCCGGCGGGGCCGCGTACGCGGGCGGCGCGACGGCCACCATCCCCAGCGCCACCGCACACGCAGCGAGCACCGAGACGACTCTGGATCTCATGATGGTTCTCCCCCCATCACTCGGCGCGGCCCACTCCCGGGCGCACGCCCGGTGGTACTTCCACCACCCGCAAGGAGTGTCGTCGTCGCGAGGTGATACCCCCGATTCGGAGCCGAATGGATGCCGCCGCCCCGGCGTGACGGCATCCAGGATGTCGTTCTGACGGGCCATGATGGGCCCATGCGATCGACGAACCCCATCCCCGGCAACCCCTGGCCGCACGACATGGCCATCACCGTGGAGGATCGGCCGCACACGCTGCTGGAGCTGCTGTGGGTGCGCGAAGCGCATGGGCTGCGCGTCGAGGGCGACGACCTGCCGCCGGCGCTCGTCGACACACCCCGGCCGGCCGAACAGGTCGCCGCGGCGACACGGGCGGAGTGGGAGCAGGCGTGGCCGCGGGTGTGGCGCGGGGCGGTGGCGCACGCGGGGCGGAACGACACGTCGGAGCTGATGGAGCGGCTGCAGGCGACGGCGAACGGCTCACCGGAGCGGCTGGCCCTGCTGCAGGAGCTCTTCGGCCCCTCGTGGCGGGACGAGTTCGGCGACGACGTGTTCGACGACGAGTCCTACCGCGAGTGGAACGAACGGGGCACCGAGGCGCATCGCGCGTCACTGCCGACGCTGATGCGGATCGGCCCCGAGCACCGCGACCTCGACGACCTCATCGGCGCGTGGCGCGCCGGCCTCACGAAGATCGTGACGATCCCGTGCATGGGCGGGTTCCACCGGCGCATCTCGCCCACGGCACTGCTCACGACCGACGCGACCCGGGCCGACAGCGCCGCCTACCGCCGCGCCCTGACCGCCTTCGCCTGACCGGCCGAACGGTCCTGACGCGACGGGTCCCCGGGTCGCGGCGCCTCGGACCGCGGACCCGGGGATCCGAAACGGGTGTCAGCCGATCGATGCCGCGGCGGCGCGGATGGCCGCGAGGGCGGCCTCGGGCTGCGACACCATCGACACGTGCGACGCGTCGACCTCGCTGATCGTCGCGCCCGCGCGCTCGGCCATGCGGCGCTGCGTGTCGATCGGGATGACGAGGTCCTCGGTGCCGAGCACGGCCCAGCTCGGGATCGTCTTCCACGCCGGCGCGGCCGACGGCGTCACGTTCGCGACGAAGGATGCCGGGCGCTGCGTCGCGACGATCGTCCAGCGGTCTGCCTCGGGGAGGTCCTGGGCGAACGCGGTGTGCACCGTCTCAGGCTTGAGGAATGCTTCGGCGGCGCCCTCGGGAGCGCCCGGGTATCCGGCGACGTCGAGCACCGTCGTCGGGTCGGCGACGGCGAGCGCCGAGCCGGAGCCTTCGAGGATGCCCACGACGGTCTCGCCCTCGTCGGGGATGAACGCGTCGACGTAGACGAGCGCCCGGACGTCGCCGCCGTGCGCACCGGCGTTCGTGATGACCGCGCCCCCGTAGGAGTGGCCGACGAGCACGACCGGTCCGCTGGTCCGCTGCGCCAGGAACGACGCGATGTAGGCCGCGTCGGACTGGAGCCCGCGCAGTTCGTTCGGCGGCGCGAGGACCGTGTAGCCCTCGGCCTGCAGCGGCACGCTCACGGCGTTCCAGCTGGATGCATCCGCCCACGCGCCGTGCACGAGGACGATGGTCGGTTTCGTTTCTGACATACGACTTCCCATCGGTGTGGTCGCCTTCCGGCGACGGTGTGATGAATCAGTCACGTCACGTGCTGCCCCAGACGCGCTCACGCTCAACATAGGGGTCGGCATCGGGCCTGCGCCAGGTCTGGTGTCGAAACGCTTTCCGAACAGGTTCCGCATCAGTGGGCACCCTATTCTTGGATGCCGTCCATCAATCCCTCCCCTGCACCGAGGCCCCCATGCTGCGAACCCTGCTGAAGTCCAAGCTCCACCGAGCGACCGTGACCGGCGCCGACCTCAACTACGTCGGCTCGATCACGATCGACGAGGACCTGCTCGATCTCGCCGACATCCTCGAGAACGAGCAGGTGCACGTGGTCGACATCAACAACGGCGCCCGGTTCGAGACCTACACGATCGCCGGCGAGCGCGGCTCGGGCGTCGTGCAGATCAACGGCGCCGCCGCACGTCTCGTGCACACCGGTGACATCGTCATCGTCATGTCGTACGCGCAGTACGACCGCGACGAGGTCGCCGGTCACCAGCCCGTGGTCGTCGACCTCGGCGAGTCCGAGCCGGGCGTCGCCGCCAACCGCGCGATCCGGGTCCTCGCCCACGCCGGCTGACCCGGGGGACGCCGCGACCTGCCAGGCTGGCGGGGATGCACATCGACGCCGCACTCGTGTCCGCCCTCGTCGCGGAGCAGTTCCCCCACCTCGCAGACCTCCCCGTCCGCCCGGTTCCCCGCCAGGGCTGGGACAACCGCACATTCCGCCTCGGCGATGAGCTCACGGTGCGGCTCCCGAGCGCCGAGGGGTACGCGGCCGCGGTCGAGAAGGAGGAGCGCGCGCTCCGCTTCCTCGACGGACGCCTGCCCGTCTCCGTCCCGGGCGTGGTCGCGGTCGGCGCACCCGGGCCGGACTACCCGTTCCCGTGGTCGGTGCGGCGGTGGCTGCCGGGCGACACGGTGGCGGCGGCATCCTCTCTCGACCAGGTCGCCCTCGCGGAGGACGTCGGAGGGATGCTGGCGGCCCTGCGCGCCCTGCCCACCCATGCCGGGGCGGCCGCGGGCCGGCATTCGTTCTATCGCGGCAGCCATCCGAGCGCGTACAGCGACCAGGTGCAGACGGCGCTGGAGCGGCTCGACGTCGACGCCGAGGCGTGCGCCGGGATCTGGCTGACCGCGACCACGAGCGCGTGGGAGTGCGCGCCGGTGTGGTTTCATGGCGACGTCGCCGTAGGCAACCTGCTGACCCTCGAGGGGCGGCTGAGCGCGGTCATCGACTTCGGCACGTGCGGCGTCGGCGACCCGGCGTGCGACCTCGTCCTGGCGTGGACGCATTTCCGCGGCGAGGCGCGCACGGTGTTCCGAGAGGCCGCCGGCCTCGATGACGCGACGTGGCGGCGGGCGCGCGGCTGGGCGCTGTGGAAGTCGCTCGTCGTGCTGTCGGGCCAGTCGAGCCCGGACGAAGCCGACGAGCACCGCCGGATCCTCGCCGAGGTGCTCGCCGACCCCGTGGTCTGAGCGACCTCAGTTCAGCGAGATGCCGACGGGCACCCGGGCGGCGAGCTCGCGCGCCTCCGCGACGGCGCCCACGGCGCCGGCCCACTTGCCGAGGGTCGCCGGGACGATCGGCGGCACGCGGTGGAACGTCGCCCGCTCGTCCACGAGGGCCCTCGCGCGCACCACGATGCGATGCGGCGCGCTGGCCAGCCCGCCGCCGACGACGATGACACCCGGGTCCACGAGAGCCAGCAGGGTGAGGATGGCATCGGCGAGCGCTCCCGCACCCCGGTCGACCACGCGGTGCGCGCGCTCGTCGCCCGCCTCGTACGCCGCCAGCAGGTCCTTCGGAGAGCCGTCGCCGCCCGCCCGGTTCCAGGCCCGTCGCAGCGCCGGAGCGCCGATCACGGTCTCCAGGCACCCGCGCTGGCCGCACGCGCACACCGCGCCCGACGGCTCGACGACGACGTGGCCGAGCTCGCCCGCGATGCCGTGGGCGCCGTCGACGACCCGGCCGTCGACGATGTGCGATCCGGCGATGCCGGTGCCGAGCGCGAGGGTGAACACGTCGCGCTCCCCCGCGCCCGCGCCCCACCGGGCTTCGGCGACCGCTGCCGCGCGTCCGTCGTTGATGACCCCGACCGTCGCATCGAGCTCGGCCGAGAGCGCCGGACCGAGGGCGAGGCCGTCGAGCGCCGGAAGGTTCGCCGACCGCAGCACCGTGCCCGTCGTCTCGTCGACCAGTCCGGGGATCGCGACGACGACGGCGACCAGTCGGTGCGAGCCGGTCACGTCCCGCGCGATCGCGGCGAGGCCGGCGACCGGATCCTTCTTCGGCGTGGACACGGTCCCCTGCGCGAGGGCCTCGGGGATCCGCTCCGAGGGGGTCGCCGAGGCAAGCCGGTACTTCACGCTCGAGCCTCCGACATCGAGGCCGAGCACCACTGCAGCACTCATCGGACGGAATCGCCCCCGAACGCACGGACGGCCGCGGAGATGCCGCGCGCGAGGTCCGCGTCGACGGTGTCGTACGAGCCGACGCCGTCGGTCTCGGCGGAGCCCATGCTCACACCGGAGCCATCACGCACGGTGCGCTTGGCCGAGAAGTGGATCGCGGGCACGCCGGCACGCAGGATGCCCTCGACCGAGTCGGCTGTGACACCGCCGCCCGCCATCACATCGATCCGCCCGTCGGCGCGCGCCACCATGGCGGCGAGCGTCCCCGCTCCTTCGAGCGCGGTGGATGCCGCACCCGACGTCAGCACGCGGTCGACGTCCAGCGCGATCAGGTCGTCGATCGCGGCCAGCGGGTCCGCCGACACGTCGATCGCGCGGTGCGCGGCGAAACCGGCCTCGCCGGCGGCATCCCGCAATCGCCTCATCTGTTCGCGATCGAAGCGGCCGTCGTGGTCGAGGCAGCCGACGACCACGCCCGACGCACCCGCGGCGACCGCCGCACGCACGTCATCGGCCATGACCCACAGCTCGTCGTCGTCATAGCGGAAGCCGCCCGGCCGCACGCGGATCAGGGCGTGGACCTCGACGGCACCCGCCGCGGCGGCCACGGCGTGCTCGATCGTCGCGATGGACGGCGTCAGGCCGCCCAGCGCGAGCGCCTGGCACAGCTCGATGCGGGCGGCACCGATCTCGACCGCGACCTGCACCGCCGCGGCGTCCTGGGCGATCAGCTCCAGCGCGGGCACTGCACTCACGCGACGCTCCGCGTGGTCAGACGGGCGAGGCGGCGATCGGCCTGGACCACCGGGTCGGGCACCGGCACCGAGGCCAGCAGCCGCTTGCTGTACGGGTGCTGCGGACGCAGCAGCACGTCATCTGTGCGTCCGAGCTCCACGATCTGGCCGGCATACATCACGGCCACGCGATCCGAGAACTCGTGCACGACCGCGAGGTCGTGGCTGATGAACAGGCAGGCGAAGCGCATGCGTTCCTGCAGCTCGCGCAGCACCTTGAGCACCGCGGCCTGCACCGACACGTCGAGCGCGCTGGTCGGCTCATCGGCGATGATCAGCTCGGGCTCCAGCGCGATGGCGCGGGCGAGGCCGATGCGCTGACGCTGGCCACCCGACAGTTCGTGGGGGTAGCGGCTCGCGTACGAGGCGGGCAGCTCGACCGCCTCCAGCAGCTCGCGCACGCGCGCCGCCCGGGCGCGCCCCGACATCGGGTGCGTCGCGCGGTGCACGATGAGAGGCTCGGCGATCGCGTCGGCGACCGTCGCACGCGGGTCGAGGCTCGAACCCGGGTCCTGGAACACCGTGCCGACCCGGCCCCGCAGGCGCCGCTCGGCCCGGCCGCGCACGCCGCCGTGCCCGACCTTCTCGCCGAACAGGCGCAGCTCGCCGCCCGACATCGGCACGAGTCCGAGCGCGACCTTGCCGAGCGTCGACTTGCCCGAGCCGGACTCGCCCACGAGGCCCAGGATCTCGCCCGGGGCGATGTCGACCGACACCGCGTCGAGGGCCGTGAACTGCTGGCCGGCCTTGCGATACGTCACGCTCGCCTCGGTCAGCGACAGCACCGCCGCGGCCCCGGCGGCAGCCGGATCGAGCTCCGGCTCCACCTCGTCGGCCTCGGGCAGACGCGGGACCGCCGCGAGCAGTCGCTGCGTGTACGCCGCTTCGGGATGCCGCAGCACCTGCGCCGTCGAACCCACCTCGACCATGTCGCCGCGGTACATCACCGCGACCCGGTCGGCGATGTCGGCGACGACGCCCATGTTGTGGGTGACGAGGAGGAACGCCGTCCCCCGCTCGGTCGCGAGGTCGCGGATGAGGTCGAGGATCTCGGCCTGCACGGTCACGTCGAGGGCGGTCGTGGGCTCATCGGCGATGATGAGCTTCGGGCCGCAGGCCAGCGCGATCGCGATGACGACGCGCTGCCGCTGGCCGCCCGACATCTCGTGCGCGTACCCGGCGGCACGGCGCTCGGGCTCGGGGATGCCGACACGTCGCAGCAGCTCGACGGCCTCGGCGTGCGCCTGGGCCTTCGTGATGCTCTCGTGGTTGCGCAGCGCCTCGGCGATCTGGTCGCCGATCCGCATCGAGGGGTTGAGCGCGGTCATCGGCTCCTGGAAGATCATCGAGATCTCGCGGCCGCGCACGTCGTTCATCTGCGCCTCGCTGAGCGCGGTGAGCTCGCGGCCGTCCAGCGCGATCGACCCGGTCCGGGTCGCGGTCGACGGCAGCAGCTGCAGGATCGACATCGCCGTGACCGACTTGCCCGACCCCGACTCGCCGACGAGCGCCAGCACCTCGCCGGCGCGGATGTCGAGGTCGATGCCCTTCACGGCCTCGACGGGGCCGTCGTCGGTGCGGAAGGTGACCTGCAGATCACGGATGCTCAGCAGCGGTGCGTTCGCGCTCAACGGTCGCGTCCCTTCACGTCGAAGAAGTCGCGCAGGCCGTCGCCGATCGCGTTGAACGCGACCACGACCAGCACGATGCACAGGCCTGCGGGGAAGATCAGCCACCAGGCGCCGGCGTACGTGTACTGCATGCCGCCGGTGAGCATGGCGCCCCAGTCGGTCGCAGGCTTCTGCAGCCCCATCCCGAGGAACGAGACGTAGGCGACCAGGAGGATCGCGTCGGCCACCTGGAAGGTCGCGTTCACGACGATCGTCCCCACCGTGTTCGGCACGATGTGCTTCATCACCGCGCGCCCGTGGGTGCCGCCCATGGCGCGCAGGGCGAGGACGTACTCGCGCGACTTCAGCGAGATCGACTCGGCCCGCACGAGGCGGGCGGGCACGAGCCACGACACGAGGCCGATCACCACGATCATGAGCGGCACGGACGGCTTCATGATCGCCGAGAGGATCAGCAGCAGGAACGTGGCCGGGATCGCGATGCCGGCATCCACGATCCGCATCATGACGGCATCCACGGCGCCGCCGACGTAGCCCGAGACCGCACCCCACAGGGTCCCGATCACGGTGGCCAGCACGCCCGCCGCGAGGCCGATGACGATCGACACCTGACCGGCGATCATGAGGCGGCCGAGCACGTCGTAGCCGACGTCGTCGGTGCCGAGCGGGTGGCCGGCGGTGCCCGGCGGGAGCATCGTGCTCGTCAGGTCGGTGTGCACCTGGTCGGTCGGGTACACGAGCGGCCCGACGAAGCAGAACAGCAGGAAGAAGCCCAGGATGACGAGGCCGAACACGGCCAGCTTGTTGTGCGTGAAGCGTCGCAGTCCCCGACGGAACGGCGAGCCGGAGCCCCTGCGCACGGGGGTGGCGGCGGTCTTGCCGGACGCCGGGTCTGCGGTCTTGTCCGCGGCGGGCACGGTGACGGTCGTCATGACAGTTCCCCTCGGGTACGGGGGTCCAGCAGAGCCTGCACCAGGTCGGCCAGCAGCGAGCCGACGACCGTGGCAACCGCGATGACCATCACGCAGCCGAGCAGAACCGGGTAGTCACCGGTCTGGGCGCTCGTCCAGAAGAGCAGCCCCATCCCGGGGTAGTTGAAGAGCGACTCGACCACGATCATGCCGCCGAACATGACGGGCAGGTAGTAGCCCAGCATGGCGATGACCGGGGTGAGCGAGTTGCGCACGACGTGACGCCGCACGACGACGGCCTTCGGCGTGCCCTTGGCGCGCGCGGTGCGCACGTAGTCCTCGGACAGGTTGTCGATCGTCGCCGAGCGCATGTAGCGCGAGATCGTGGCGATGATGCCGAGTGCCGCGGTGGCCACCGGCAGTACGAGCCCGGCGGGGTTGGCCAGCACGTCGGCCACGGTGTCGCCCTGCGGCGCGAGGGCCGGGAACCATCCCAGCCACTGCGAGAAGACGATCACCAGGATGAGGCCCAGGAAGAACGAGGGCGTCGAGTAGATGACGAAGTTCCAGGTCGTGAAGGCGTAGTCGCCGGCCTTGCCGCGACGCACCGCCTGGTAGATGCCCATCGGGATCGCGACGATCAGCGCCACGATCATCGAAAGGGATGCCAGCAGCAGCGTCTTCGGAAGACGCTGGCCGATCGCGTCGGGGGCCCGGCGCGTGAGTGTGGGAGAATCGCCCAGGGGGCCGCCCGGGGGGTGGGGCCGGGAGGGGTGGTACTGCGGGCCCCCCCGCGGGGGGGTGGCGTGGGC